>JBAUIQ010000249.1:0-5242 GCA_049683075.1 Pacificimonas sp. | reverse complement strand
CGCTGGAAGATCATCTGGCCGCAGCCCCGGCATTTCGTCCAGAGATTGTCCGCCGTTTCCTTCTTCTGAAAGAGTTTCAGCCGCGGACGAAGATTGGTGAGCCAGCTCATATGGCGTGGTTTATCGCGTCGGCCAGGCTTTGCACATAGCCGCGCACGGCTTCCGGGTCGCCGTCCGTTTCGCCGACGATCTCGACGATGGCCGAGCCGACGACGACCCCATCCGCGACCCGCGCGATCTCGGCCGCCTGCGCAGGCGTCCGAATGCCGAAACCGACCGCGATGGGCAGATCGGTCGCTTGTTTGATCCGCGCCACCGCGTCGCCGACATCGGTCACGACCGACGATTTCGTGCCCGTGACGCCCGCGACACTGACATAGTAGAGAAAACCCGACGCCTTCTCGACGACCGCAGGCAAGCGCGCGGCGTCCGTTGTCGGCGTCGCCAACCGGATCATGTGCAGCCCGGCATCTTCGAACGCAGGGCCGAGTTCCTCGTCCTCTTCAGGGGGCAGGTCGACGACGATGCACCCATCCACACCCGCCGCCGCCGCGTCCTTTGCAAAGCCGCTGCCGTACGCCAGCAACGGATTGAGATATCCCATCAGCACGAGTGGTACGTCCGGATGCCGCGCGCGAAACGCCTCGGCGATCGCGAGCGTACCCATGAGCGTCATCCCACCCGACAGGGCCCTAATGCCGCCCGCTTGGATTGCGGGTCCGTCCGCCATCGGATCGGTAAACGGCATCCCTAGCTCGATAACGTCCGCCCCGCCCGCGACGAGTGCGTCCAGTATCGGACCCGTTTTCTCAGCCGACGGATCTCCCGCCGTCACGAACGCGACGAGCGCCGCCCGGTTCTTTCGAAAGACTGTGGACAGACGATCGGTCAAGTTATTACCAAGCCTTCATTTTCAGAAATATGAACGCCGCCAAAAAAACGATCACTCCTAACGTAACTAACTCATAGACCGGGTGATAATTAGAAAAGACCATGCTAAGGGAAGACCCAGATCTATCTGCTTCGGTATATTTTTTTCCATTTTGATACTCGCTAATAAAATACTGCACGTTTATCGAATTGTTGATCAAAGAAGATGCTAACCAAATAAGAATGGCACTTTTGTATATTGATATATTTTTTAATAGTGAACTTTTTATCCCGCATGACTCTACGTGAAATTTACTCCGGAACACAATATGGAATATGCAAATTAATATTGAAACCAGAATATGTCCCATTAACATAGACTCAACAAAATTAATTGGACTCATAAGCGCCCTATTAAGGTAAATATTATTTCCGCTTACTCCGTAATTTATTTCAGCTTTCACGATCGGTTCTATCAGCAGGTATATTGCTACGCCCAACACGCACATTGTAGCAAGAAAAAGGATTGGGTTAACTACTGTCTTCCCAGCTAGTCTCACAATCCCACCCCCAGCGCTTCCGCCACAGTGAAGATGTCCTTGTCGCCGCGCCCGCAAAGGTTCGCGATCAGGATCTCGTCCTCGCCCATCCCCGCCGCGACCTCGCGGACGACGTGCAGCGCGTGGGCGGGCTCCAGCGCGGGGATGATGCCCTCGGTGCGGCAGAGGAACTGGAAGGCGGCCAGCGCGTCGTCGTCCGTCGCGCTCCGATACTCGACCCGCCCCGCTTCGTGCAGCCAGCTATGTTCCGGCCCGATCCCCGGATAATCGAGCCCGGCTGAAATCGAATGTCCCTCGGTGATCTGGCCGTCCTGATCCTGCAGCAGGTAGGTCTTGTTGCCATGCAGGACGCCCGGCTTTCCGCCAGCGAGGCTTGCCGCATGTTCGTCGCCATGGAGGCCCTTCCCGGCCGCCTCCACGCCAATCATCCGCACGCTCTCGTCGTCCAGAAACGGATGGAACAGGCCGAGCGCGTTCGAGCCGCCGCCGATGCAGGCGACGAGCAGGTCCGGAAGCCGCCCCTCGCGCGCCGTGATCTGCGCGCGCGCCTCCTTGCCGATGACGCTCTGAAAATCGCGCACGAGCTGCGGATAGGGATGCGGCCCCGCCGCCGTGCCGATGATGTAGAAAGTGTCCTCGACATGCGCGACCCAGTCGCGCAGCGCCTCGTTCATCGCATCCTTCAGCGTCGCGCGCCCCGCCTCGACACCGCGCACCTCGGCACCCAAGAGCCGCATGCGGAAAACATTCGGCTGCTGCCGCCGCATATCCTCCGCGCCCATGTAAATGATGCAAGGAAGGCCGAAGCGTGCGCAAACCGTCGCCGTCGCCACACCATGCTGGCCCGCGCCCGTCTCCGCAATGATCCGCGTCTTGCCCATCCGCAGCGCCAGGAGGATCTGGCCGATGCAATTGTTGATCTTGTGCGCGCCCGTGTGGTTCAGCTCGTCACGCTTCAGGTAAATTTTCGCGCCCCTGCCCTGCGGCGCGGCCTCCCGGATCGCATCCGTCATCCGCGTCGCGAAATAGAGCGGCGATGGCCTGCCGACATAGTGGGTCAGGAGGTCCTGGAACTCCGCATCGAACGCCGGGTCGGCCTTCGCCGCCTCATATTCCGCCTCCAGTGACAGGATCAGCGGCATCAGTGTCTCGGCGACATAGCGCCCGCCGAATGGACCGAAATGGCCGCGCGCATCGGGACCGGCGCGGAAAGACTTGGCAGGGGCGTTCATGATGTTCGGACGGCTTCCATGAAGTCGGCGATCTTCGCCGCGGATTTCTGACCCACCGCCTCTTCCACACCGGAGGCCGTGTCGACAAGCGGCGCCCCGGTCGCAGCGATGGCCCGCGCGACGTTTTCAGGCGTCAGCCCGCCCGCGAGGCCCCAGCGGCGCGGCTTGTCGTGGCCGGTCAACATGTCCCAGTCGAACCGCACGCCATGACCGCCCGCGCGCGTCGCGGCGGAGGGTGGTTTCGCATCGTAAAGAATAAGGTCGGCCACCTCGTGATAGCGTCGGCTGTCCGCCAGGTCGGCGAGGCTTGCAATTCCAAGGGCCTTCCAGACCGGCAATCCCGTCCGCGCGCCCAGCTCGGCCAGCCTTTCAGGCGGCTCGTCGCCATGCAGTTGGATGGCGTCGAGCGCTGGCCGCGCTGCATCGATATCCGCATCTGTCGGCCGGACGAAGAGGCCGACCTTCATCATGCCAGCCGCCTGTTTCGCAAGCTCGGCGGCGGCGGAGGGATCGAGGTAGCGGGGACTGGTCTCGACGAAGTTCAAACCGACGTGCGACACGCCCTCGCGGCGGCAGGCCGCAAGAATATTGGGCGTCGTAATCCCGCAAATTTTGGCATCTACCCGCATGAAAATCTCAACCGAGGCTCGCGGCGATGTCGCGCGCGGCCACCGCCGGGTCATCCGCCTGCGTAATAGGCCGCCCAATCACCAACACGCCTGCCCCAGCGGCCAGCGCGTCACGGGGCGTCAGTGTCCGCTTCTGGTCGTCCTCGGCGCTCCCGGCAGGCCGGATGCCCGGCACGACGAACAACCCGTCCGCCCAGTCCGTCCGTCGCGCCGCGACTTCCTTCGGGCTGCAGACGATCCCGTCGAGCCCACTTTCACGTGCCAAGCCCGCCAGCCGCGCCACCTGCGTATCGCTGTTGTCCGGGACGCCCAACGCCAACAAGTCTTCATCGTCGAGGCTCGTCAGCACGGTAACGCCGACGACGGCCGCATGCTCCGGCACGGCGTCGCGCGCCGCCCGCATCATCGCGCCGCCGCCGCCCGCATGGACCGTCAATATATCGAAATCGACGTTCGCCAGCGCGCGCGCCGCCTTCGCCACCGTATTCGGAATATCATGCAGCTTCAGGTCCAGAAACAGCCGCGCCTTCGGTGCGCGCGCCATCACTTCCGCCACCCCCGGCGCGCCAAATGCGTTCCAGAATTCGAGGCCCAGCTTCATACCGCCCACATGCGGCGCGACGCTCTCGGCGAGGCGGCAGGCATGGGCGAGATCGTCCGTATCGATGGCGCAGAAAATCGGGTTCGCATTCGGGGTCATGCGAGGTCTGGCTCCTTGTCGAACGAAGATCAGAGAGTGGGTGTTGGCCGGTCGAGCTCGGGGGGCGGCGCATAATCGGCACGGCGCTCGCCGGGAAGGGCAGGCCCGCGCAAGCTATCGAGTTCCGCCTCCAATTTCCGGACGCGCCGTTTCCAGCGCCAACGGCTGATCGAATGAAACAGGGAGACCGGCAGCGCCCCCAGAAGCAATGCCAGCAGCAGGTAGGCCGCCAGTGGCCAATAGGCCTCGTAACCGCCCGGCAGCCACATCTCGACCCGCTGCAGATTCTGGAAACTGAACCACGCCACCAGCGCGCCGATGACAATGTAAACGAGGAGCGTAATGAACCGCATGCCGGCTCGCATAACGCACGGATCGGACGTAGGCCAGCGTTGCGCCCGCGAACCGCCCTCCCTAAATCGTGGAGCATGGACAGCGTTTCCCTCTCCGACGCCGCCGCCAAGCGCATCACGGCCATCGCCGAGAAGCAGGACGCGCCCGCCATCCTGCGCCTTGCCGTCGATGGTGGCGGCTGTGCGGGCTTCCAATATCGCTTCGGCCTGGAGACAGCGCCGGACGAGGATGACATCGTTACGGAAACGGCAGGCGTGAAGCTCGTCGTCGATCCGATCAGCCTCGATCTCGTCGCAGGGTCGGAAGTCGATTTCGTCTCGAACCTCGGCGGCGCCAGCTTTCAGGTGAAAAACCCGCAGGCCGCGTCCGGCTGCGGCTGCGGCACGAGCTTCTCCGTTTAGTGAAAATCGCGACGTACAACGTCAACGGCATCCGTGCGCGCTTGCCACGGCTTCTCGAATGGTTGGACGAAACGTCGCCCGACGTCGCCTGCCTGCAGGAAATTAAGACGCAGGACGACGGTTTTCCCATGAAGGATATCGAGGCCGCCGGCTATCACGCGCTCGTCCACGGTCAGAAGGGCTTCAACGGCGTCGCGATCCTCTCGAAGTCCGAACCGACGCTCGTGCAGCAGGGACTTCCCGGCGATGCAGATGATGAACAGGCCCGCTATCTCGAGGCCGACATAGACGGCGTCCGCATCGCCAGCCTCTACCTTCCGAACGGCAACCCGCAGCCGGGGCCGAAGTTCGACTACAAGCTCGCGTGGATGCAGCGGCTGCACGACCGCGCACAGATGCTCTACGACGCGGAAATTCCGACCGTTCTCACCGGCGATTACAATGTCGCGCCAGAGGATCGGGACGTCTTTTCCATGCGCGCCATGGGCGACGATGC
>JBAUIQ010000248.1:0-6477 GCA_049683075.1 Pacificimonas sp. | reverse complement strand
GCTGCGCCTGTTTATCGAACGGATCGAGCGGCTGGAGGAGGAAAAGAAGGCGATCGCCGAAGACATCAAGCAGGTCTACGGCGAATCGAAGTCGGAGGGTTTCGACGTGAAGACGATGCGTACCATCGTGCGCCTGCGCGCAATGGATACCAATGCGCGGCAGGAGCAGGAAGCGCTTCTCGATACATATAAGGCGGCGCTCGGAATGAGCGTCGGCGACGACGAGGACTAGCGGAGCGACGTCTCGCCGGTTGCCAAGGGCGCCGGGCTCCTGCATTCCCGCTGGCGTCATGACGGAGCGGAGCGACCGGACGTTGGCGAACGAGGCGGGACGGAAGACCGGAAACGGGGACGATACGGCGCGCGACCTGCTGCGCCGTGCCGTCACGCGCCTCTTCGCTGTCACCGATGAGGTCGCCGACGCAATCGCCGCGGCGGCCCGCCTCGAGACCTTTCCGGCATCGCGCACGATCGTCCATCAAGGCGAAGTGTGCCCGCGATCCTGGCTGCTCGTCCTCGGCCGGGTCCACGCCGTCGCGGTCGGCATCAGCGGACAGTCCGTGCAGTTGAACGAATATAAGGCCGGCGACATCCTCGGCGCACTGCCGGGGGAGAGCGGCGAGCGCTCCGATGCGGAACTGGTCGCAGATGTGGACAGCGAGGCGCTTGGCTTCGAGCCGGGCGAGCTGCTCGCTCTTGCGGGGGCGCATGCGTCGGTCGGGCTTACCCTGACGCAGGCGCTGGTCGCGCGACTGCGGGCCACGTCGCAGCGTATGTTCGCGCAGGCGACCTTAACGGCCGCCGGACGGGTTCATGCCGAGCTTTATCGCCTGGTCGATGAAAGCGAGTCGCAGCTGATCAGTCCGGCGCCGATTATGACGGAGTTGGCTCGGCAGGTGTCGACAACCCGGGAGACGGCGTCGCGCACCGTATCGGCGCTCGAACGTCGCGGCATCGTCCGCCGGGAGGAGGATGGGCTTTTCGTCGTTGCGCCCGCGCGCCTGCAGGAACTGATCGTCTAGACGGTTGGCATCAGGCCGCGCGCATCGCGCCGACGAACCGTTCGTAAACGCCACGCAGGGCACTGCCGGTTTCGCCCAGATGGCGTGCCGAGGCCAGCATTTCTGTCGACATGGCCCGCGTTTCGTCGGCGATACGCGCAACTGATTCGGCAGCGCTCGTGACCGTGTTGCTTGAGAGGGCGGCCGCCGACATCGATGTTGCCATTTCAATGGCGGCGCCTCCATGACTATCGATGGCCTGGGCGAGACCCTGACCGTTCTCGGCGGTGGCGCGGCTTCGCGACTCGACCGTCCCGATCCGACGGGCGACCGTTTTGGAAAGGGCGCCGGACACGGTCACCAGCTTTCGGATTTCGTCGGCCTGCTCACCGGTTTGCCGTGTCAGCGCCTTTAGCTCGCGCGCGATGACGACGAAGCCGCCGCGGCTGCCCTTCGTGCCGCCCCCATTTGACGACGCCTCGATGGTGGCGTTGAGAGCGAGGAGATTGGTTCGGCGGGCGATGTCGTCGATGATCTGCACGACGAGATCGATGCGCTCGGCCTGCGCGACGAGATCGTCGGCCTCCTTTCGCGCCGCAAGTGCATCGGCGGCGGTGTCGACCGCGCTCGCGCTGGTCGTATCCATGGCGGCGTGGATGCTTTTCAGGGAAATGGCGAGGCCTTCGGACGCCTTAGATACCGCGCTGACATGACGCCCGGCCTCGTTGGAGGCTACATGGGCAGAGCGGGACTGCGCGCTGGTCTGGTTGGCGATCTCGTCAAGCTGTCGCGCAGCGGCCTCCAGCTCCTCGGCGGAGGTTTCGAGCGCGCGCATCATTTCACTGGCTGATTTCTCGAACTGCGCGATCTCTTCGTTGGTGCGGAGGAACCGCGCGCGCTCCTCTGCCGCGTCCGCCCGTTCGCGCTCTCGCTCGGCTGCTTCGGCCTTTGCCGCGTATTGCGCTAGCTTCGCCGCTTCTGCCTCGGCCTTTCGCCGACCACATTCGGCCCGGGCGACGGCCGCGACGGCATTGCCGAGGCTGGCGAACTCAGGCGGCATCTTGTCGCTGTGACCGATATCGTCGAAGCGCTCCTGTGCGATCGCTTCGATCTGAGTCCTGACGGCGTCGATGTTACCGATGATCCCGACGATCAGCCGGTGTAACCAAACAAGCGTCAGAAGGAGGAGAGCCGCCACGGCAAGCGCGCCGTGAAGCATGTCGCGGCGGACCTCGACACGTCTGGCTGCGACATAAGCCGACAGATCCGCAAAGGTTTCGGAGCGCAAGTCGGCAAGAAACTCGATCCGCGGAGATGCGGCAAGGTACCAGTCGGCGGCGTCGTAACCGAGTTCGGCGAGGTTATCGGCCTTGTTGTAGAGTTCGCGCCGCATCGCGCCGAGGTCGTCGTCTGCGAAGATGTCGATCCGCTCGCGAACCGGTACGACGGTCGGGTCGGCCCAGTCGGCCATGCCGAAGAGCGCGCCCTGTTGCCCACGCAGGCGGAAGAAATTCACCCAGTCGCGTTGCGCCGCGCCCCGCCCGGCAATGATCGCCGCGCCAAGACCGCGCTCCATGCTGGCGCGATTGCGGGCATGGACGAGAGCGGCAACGCGCGTGAACTGCCGTGTGACCTCAGGGTCCCGGCTTGAGAGAAACATCGATTGCAAGACCATATAACCCTGTGAAATCGGCTGGTTGTATGCCGCGCCGATCGCAGCCGCCGTCGAGTTGCCGCGGTCGAACAAGTCTCTCGTTTGGTCGTAGCCTTCCGTCAGCGCGCCCGTTTCGCTCAGCAAGCGGTCGAGCCGCGAGCGCTGGTCTTCGGGATCATTGTCGACTTCCCGAACGAAATTTCCAATGGCGATCCGAAGGCGTTTGCCAGCCTCATCCGTCGCGGTCCGTTGCGCGGTCAACTCGGCCATCAATTCAGCGTCTGGCGCGTCCATGTTCGCGAGCGTCATGGAGAGGTCGCGCTCGTTCTGCAGGCCCTTCGTAACGTCGCCCATCAATGGGCTGATTTCGATGACGCGCACTGCGTCTTCGATGGCCAGCGCTTCGACGTGAAGGCGGAGGAGATGATGTCCAGCCAGCGCTATGAGCCCGGCCAGCGGGATGGCCGCGATCAGGATGATGCGAACGCGAAGGGAGAGTCGTGACATCGTCATGCCGCGCAACCTGGGATGGCGATCGTTAACGACGCGGGAAGGACGAGAGACGAACCATATCCAGATCGGATGTGACGCGCATGCATCTTCCAAAATGACGGCCCCGCGCTATCTGGAGCGGGTCATGCATCGCTATGCCAATCCCGCCCGGTTTCTGAATATCGCGAAGCCTGCGACGCTCATCAGTTTTACGCTGGGTGCCGCGCTGCTGGCGACCGGCCTGATCTGGGGGGCGTGGTTCGGTCCGGCGGACTATCTGCAGGGCGAGACAGTCAGGATTCTTTACATCCATGTGCCCATCGCCTGGCTTGCCTCCGCGGCCTATCTGGGTCTCGGGATCGCTGGGTTTTCGGCGCTTGTTTGGAAGCACCCGCTTGCCGAGGTCGCGCTCGCCGCGCTCGCGCCTGTCGGCGCGACGTTTGCGGCGCTTTGCCTGATGACGGGCAGTATCTGGGGGCGGCCGACCTGGGGCACCTGGTGGGTGTGGGACGGGCGGCTGACCAGCGTCCTCGTCCTCTTTTTTCTCTATCTCGGCATCATTGCGCTGATGCGAGGGCATGACGACGACGAGCGCGGCGCGAAAATGGCGTCAGTCTTGGCGCTCGTTGGCCTCGTCAATCTGCCGATCATCAAGTTCAGCGTCGAATGGTGGAACACATTGCATCAACCGGCGTCGATCACTCTCTCTGGGTCCAGTATAGACGGCGCGATGCTGTGGCCGCTGCTAACAAGCGCGCTCGGTTTTCTCGGTTTGATGGTTGCAATCGTCCTCATGCGGATGCGGACGCTGATCGCGCGCCGCAAGACGGCTGCACGGGCCGCGCGGTTGGCGATGGGCGTATGACCGGCATGACCCAGATCGATTTTGTCATCGCCGCTTACGTGGTCACTGCCGTGGGTGTTGGCGGGCTTCTCCTTTGGGCGTGGCTCGGCATGCGGGACGCCGAGAAATGAAGCCGAAGCATCAGCGGCTGGTCCTCGCGAGCGCGGCGGTCGCGGCGTTGATCGTCGCGGCGCTTCTGGCGCTCCCGGCCCTTCGGGAAGGCGCGGCCTATTTCTATTCGCCCGCCGACCTTGCCGCCGCCGATGTGTCGCCGGGCGAGGCGTTGCGGCTCGGCGGGCTCGTCGAGCGCGGCAGCGTCATGCGCGAGGATGGCGGGACGGTCGTCCGCTTCTCCGTGACCGACAATCTCGACAGCGTGCCCGTACGCTATGCCGGGATTGTCCCGGACTTGTTTCGCGAAGGACAGGGCGTGATCGCCGATGGGCGACTGGGTCCGGACGGCGTGTTCGTCGCCGACAACCTCCTCGCCAAACATGACGAAAATTACATGCCGCCCGAGGTCGCCGAGGCGATCGAAAAGGCGGAAGCCGAGGCCAAGGCGAGAGGCCAGCGTCCGCCGCCGTCCTGAGCCTCGCTTATTCCGGGAAGCGTTCGAACCGTGGCAGGCTGTCCTGATGCCGTGCCCAGTCGATGGCATCGGCGTCGTTCACATGCGCGGTCGGCGGGAAGGCGCCGGGATCGTCGAGCGTCGCGATGGTGATGTCGATCATGCCGCCCAGATAATCGGCTGCGAAGCTGAGCGATGTGCCGCAAGTCTTGCAGAACCCGCGCGTGACGCCCTCGGACGAGGCATAAGTCTCGGGTCGTCCACGCGTCCATCGGAAGGCGTCGTCGGTCACCATGAAATAGCCAACCGACTGCGCGCCAGACGTCTTTCGGCAGCTGTTGCAGTTGCAGATCACACGGGCGACGGGGTTTCCCGTGACCCGGTAGCGTATATTGCCACAATGGCATCCACCTTCATGCATCTTGGATCCTTCCCGCGCGTCGAAATGAAGCGCCTGCACGATAGCGCCCAAGGCTGCTAAGACCACTGACAAGATGATCGTTGAATCCGGACATTTCGCGCTGTGGCTCTGCGCCGCGCTGGCGCTCGTGCAACTGTTTTGGGGCGGGATGCGGCTGCGCGGGCAGGCGGATGGGCGCGCGGCGCTTGCCGTCCTCGTGCCGGCGGGGATTGCCCAGGGGCTCCTCTGCCTGTTCGCCTTTGCGGCGCTCATTTGGGCATTCGCGGTGTCCGATTTCTCGGTGCAGCTGGTCGCCACGAACAGTCATTTGATGAAGCCGTTCGGCTATAAGCTGACGGGTGCCTGGGCGAATCATGAGGGCTCGATGCTGCTCTGGGTGACGATCCTTGCGCTGTCGGGGCTATTGATCGCCTGGCGGGCGACCAGCCTTGGCGACCGGTTCCGGGCGCGGGCGATCCAGGTCATGGGCGGTTTGGCGCTCGGCTTCTACGCCTATCTCCTTCTATCTTCGAACCCGTTCCTGCGGCTCGATCCGGCCCCTGTGGACGGCAATGGGCTGAACCCGCTGCTGCAGGATCCGGGCTTGGCCTTTCATCCGCCGCTTCTCTACTTCGGCTATGTCGGGCTGTCGGCGGCCTTCGCGCTGGCCGTCGCGGGGATGATCGAGGGGCGGGTCGGTCCGGCCTGGGCACGGCTGCTGCAACCATGGGTTCTGGGCGCCTGGAGCTTCCTGACCGCCGGGATCGCGCTGGGCAGCTTCTGGGCCTATTACGAACTCGGTTGGGGCGGCTGGTGGTTCTGGGATCCGGTCGAGAATGCATCCCTGATGCCGTGGCTGGCGGCGACCGCACTTTTCCATTCGGTCGGCGTCGTTGCGAAGCGGGATGCGCTCAGGAACTGGACGCTCCTCCTCGCCGTTGCGGCATTCAGCTTTTCGATGGTCGGGACGTTCATCGTCCGCTCGGGGCTCCTGACCAGCGTCCATGCCTTCGCGGTCGATCCGGAACGCGGACTGTTTCTGCTCATGCTCCTTGGCCTCTACGTCGGCGGCGCGTTGCTGCTTTACGCCTGGCGTGCGGGCAGTGTCGCGCGCGGCGTGCCGTTCCGCCTCTGGAGCCGGGAAGGCGCGCTCGTGGCGAACAACCTGCTCCTCTCGGCAATCCTCGGCGTCGTTTTCATCGGCACGCTCTATCCAGTCGCGCTTGAGGGCCTGACCGGCGAGCGTGTCTCGGTCGGCCCGCCCTATTTCGAAAGCGCGCTGATCCCACTCATCTTGCCGCTGATCGCGCTGATGGCGATCGGGCCGTGGCTGAGGTGGCGCAAGGCGAATATGGGGGACGTTCGGAAACGTGCGTTTGTCTTTGGGATTGTCGCGGTTGTCGCGGGCGCTCTGTTCTTCGTGTTCGGAATTGGCGGCGTGCTGGCGGGCGTCGGCGTCGCGTTGGCGGCGTGGCTCGGCATCGCCAGCCTCGCCATGCTGCGCGCGCCGTTCACCGC
>JBAUIQ010000247.1:0-6099 GCA_049683075.1 Pacificimonas sp. | reverse complement strand
GGCAAGGCCATTCGGTTGCTGCCAGCTTTTGATCGGCTCGCCCACGGGATCGGGAAGATCGGCGATGGATTCCGCCGCCAGCGCGATGGCCTCGATCCGGTCCTCATCGAGCCGCAGTCGATCCGTCATCGCATCGCTGAGTTCAGCATTGTCCTTCCGGTCCCGGGCGTTCGCCTCGAGGATAGCAGCGGCGCGCTCCCGAATTTGCGAGGCAACCGCACGCACTGCAGCTGCCTTAACCTCCGTCGTCGCCCGAGAAAGTTGCGTGGCCACGGCACGCGCGCGCTTCCCAAGATCGGTCATCATAGCGTCGTGATCGGTCGTCATAAAAAGCCCATATCGTTTCTGTGCACGACGGCAGCGCGGGGCGCGTAGCCAAGCTGCACCGCTTGTGCATCGCGTCGCAAACCGGCAATTCGTCGAAGATCGGCGGCATCATAGGCAACGAGGCCCCGCGCCAGCAATGCACCATCGGGCCCGGCCACACCGACGGCATCGCCTCGCTCGAACTCGCCCTCGACACTGGTGACGCCTGCGGCGAGCAGGCTTGCGCCGGTCGATAGCGCACTGGCGGCGCCTTCGTCGACGATAAGCGTGCCCCGAAGGTCGAGATGTCCGAGCAACCAAGACTTGCGCGCGGACGGGGCCACGGCAGGGGCAAACAGCGTTCCCAGCCCGCCTTTCAGATAGGCGGCGAGAGGATTCGCGTCGCGTCCGTCGGCGATCGCCAGAGCGATGCCGCTCCCTGCCGCAATGCGCCCCGCTTCGACCTTCGCCGCCATACCGCCCGACCCCATGCCGGACGACGGACCGAGCGTCGCGGTCAGAGGCTCGTCAGGACCAACCTCTGCAATCAGCTTGGCGTCAGCTTCCGCAGGGTCGCGGTCGAAGAGGCCCTTCACATTCGAGAGCAGGACAACGAGGTCGGCGCTGGCAGCCTGTCCGACGCGCGCAGCCAAACGGTCGTTGTCGCCAAAGCGAATCTCCTCGGTCGCCGTCGAATCATTCTCGTTCAGGACCGGCACGACGCCCAGCGTCAGCAAGCGGCCCAGTGTCGCGCTCGCGTTCAGATAGCGCCGCCGGTCCGCGAGGTCGCTGAGCGTGACGAGCATTTGCGCCGCCACCAGACCCTCGGCGGAGAGCAGCTCCGAAAAGAGCCCCGAAAGGATGATCTGCCCGGCGGCCGCCGCCGCCTGCGCGTCGTCGAGGCTGTCGCGCCCGCCATGGGGAAGACCCAGGCGGCGCGCGCCGAGTGCGATAGCGCCCGAGGACACGACGATAATCTCGTCGCCTGCCCGCCGTCGCGCCGCAATGTCCGCGATCAGCGTGGTCAGCCATTCGCGCCTTACGTCGCCGTCGAGATCGACCAGCAATGCCGAGCCCAGCTTGACAACGATGCGCCGCCCTTCCCCTAAAGCGGCGACCACGATGTCTCTTCGCCGACCAGCTCCTCGCGCTGCTCGGCCTCCTTGCGATTGGCAGTGCCGACCATGTCGGTGAGCGCGCCGAGTACCGGATCCATGCCATTGCCGCTGACCGCCGAGAGCGCCATGACATCGCCGCCGGTTGCCGCGCTCAGCTCTGCGCGCTGCGCTTCGATGAGCTCTTCGTCCAGCGCATCAATTTTCGTCAGCGCGACGATCTCGGGCTTTTGCGCGAGGCCCGCGCCATATTCATCCAGCTCGACGCGCACCGTGTGCCACGCCTCCGCGACATCATTCTCCGTTGCATCGACGAGGTGAAGGAGAACGCGGCAGCGCTCGATATGCCCGAGGAATCGGTCGCCGATCCCGACACCCTCCGCCGCGCCCTCGATCAGGCCGGGAATATCGGCGAGGACGAACGTCGAATCGCGATGTTCGACGACGCCCAGCTGCGGCTTCACCGTCGTGAAGGGATAGTCGCCAATCTTCGCGTCCGCGTTCGTCACGGCGGACATGAAGGTCGACTTCCCCGCGTTCGGCAGACCGACCAAGCCCGCATCGGCGAGCAGCTTGAGCCGCAGCCAGACCCACATTTCCTCGGGAGGCTCGCCCGGCTGCGACTGGCGCGGCGCGCGATTGGTGGATGTTTTGTAGCTGGCGTTGCCGCGACCGCCGATGCCACCCTCCAGCATCACGACCTCATCGCCGATCTCGGTCAGGTCGGCGAGCAGTGTGTCCTTGTCTTCGGACAACACCTGCGTACCGACGGGAACGTCGATATAGAGATCGTCCGCGCCTGCGCCTGTGCGGTTGGACCCGGCGCCGCCCTTGCCGCGCGCGGCGCGCCAATGCTGGCGATAGCGAAAGTCGATGAGGGTGTTGAGGCCCTGCACGGCGCGGAAAATGACGTCGCCGCCCTTCCCGCCATTGCCGCCATCAGGGCCGCCATATTGAATATACTTCTCACGCCGGAATGAGACCGCGCCCGGTCCGCCCGCGCCCGATTTCAGGTAGATCTTGGCCTGGTCGAGAAACTGCATCAGTGCGCCCTGCCAGCGTTGTAGGTTGCATGTAGGTTGCACCATTGCGCGCGGGCGCGTGCCGACGAGGGTGCCGCCACCACGGGACATGGCGCTGCCGACGGGCACAGGCGCGAAAGCTGTCGAGACGGCGTGCATATCATGCCGCCACCTGTCCGGCATCTAGCCCTACATTGGAAGCCCTTTCATGGTGGGCCGCCCGCCAATCCTCGCGCGTCAGCTCATATTCCACACTGTCGACGATGCAGCCACGCGGGACGCTAGGATAGGCAAGGATCTCTCCGGTCGCCCGAAAGCCAAGCTTCTCCAGGACGCGGCCGGAGTTCGGGTTGTCGGCATAGTGACCGGCGCACATCACCGGGATGTCGTGGCCGAGAAACGCATATTCTAGGACGGCGCGGCCCGCCTCGACGGCGATGCCCTGCCCCCAGTGGCTTTCGGCGATCCAGAAGCCGAGTTCGGGGAGCGGTTTCAGCTCGTCGCCGTCCGGACGGAAGCCGATACCGCCGACATGGACCGGGCCGCCCGATGTCCGCAGGAAGATCGCCGCCGACGTGCAAACGTCCTCGGCGCGCTGTTCCGCGATAAAGCTTTCGGCGTCGTCGAGCGCATAGGGCCATGGCGAACGACCGAGTGTCCCGGCAACACTCCAGTTGCCAAGATGTCGCGCGAGCGACGGCGCGTCTTCCGGCCATAATGGCCTCAGGAACAGTCTTTCTGTAATCGCAAACATGACCCGGGTCCTTTTCCCGGGAGACACGAAAAAGGGAGGCGGTGACCCGTCTCCCTTTTCGCGCGGCCTCTTCGGCCAGGGTCACCTCTCCGGCGACCTATGTACGGCGGGTCGCCTCGCGCTATTCGGCCGCTTCCATCGCTGGCATGACCGAGACGTACTTTCGGCCTCGGGCGCCGTCGTGAAATTTGACCTCGCCCTCGACGAGCGCGAACAGCGTATGATCCTTGCCGAGGCCGACATTGCGACCCGGATAGAATTTCGTCCCGCGCTGACGCACGAGAATGTTGCCGCCCAGCACGTGCTGACCGCCAAAGCGCTTCACACCAAGCCGCTGACCCGGGCTGTCGCGTCCATTGCGGGAGGAGCCGCCTGCTTTCTTATGTGCCATCGGTCAGTCTCCTCTTACTTTTCGTCGGCCGCGGATGCGGACTTCTTGGTGGCGGCCTTCTTGGCCGGTGCCTTTTTCTTGGCCGCAGGCTTGTCGTCGGCAGCCTTCTTTGCGGCAGGCTTTTTCGCAGCGGCCTTTTTCGGGGCAGCCTTTGCTTCCTCAGCAGGCTTGTCCTCGGCCTTCGCCGTAGTCTTCTTGGCAGGTGCCTTACCGCCGAGCGCGGTGATCTGAAGCACCGTCAGATGCTGGCGATGACCCTGCGTGCGGCGATAGCCATGGCGGCGCTTCTTCTTGAAGACCTTGATCTTGTCGGATTTCGCCTGCTCGAGGATCTCCGCGTGGACGACCTCCTTGGCGGCATCCTTCAGCTTGTCGCCCTCGCCCATCATCAGGACGTCGTCGAGCGCAACCTTATCGCCCACATCGCCCGGGATCCGGTCCACGGTGATTTTCTGATCGGCGGCAACGCGATACTGCTTGCCACCCGTGCGAACGATCGCGAACATCGGGTCTTCCAAACGATTTTTCTCAAACGCGCAGAACGACAGCGCAAAGGCAGAATCAAGACGATTCGCCGCGCCGTCGAGCGAAAGGGTCATCTATTCAGTGGGCGCGTTCCCGTCAAGACGACGAGCATGACTTTTCGTGTCAGTGCGCCTGTCCCGGTCGCAGGCGATACCGCCCGTCGTCATCGCGCTCGAACATCTCGTCAATTGCCGGGTGCAGCGGATCATCGCCATCGTCGTCATTCAACAGATTCTGCTGACTGACATAGGCGACATAGGCCTCCTGCCCATTATCGGCGAGAAGGTGATAATAAGGCTGCTCCTTCGCCGGGCGCACTTCCTTCGGGATCGCCTCCCACCATTCCTCGGTGTTGGAAAAGGTCGGGTCGACGTCGAAAATGATCCCGCGAAACGGGAAGTGCCGGTGTCGCACGAGGTCGCCGATACCGAACACGGCCTGCCGGACCAACGGTTCGGAAGCGCCTTCGTGTCTCTGCTCATCAGTCATCAAGTGAATATAGGGAAGCGTTACCGATGCTGCAAAGCGGGCGCGGCGCAGAGCCTTTTCAAACCTCGGACCCGTCTCTATATGCCCCGCCTTCAACCGCCGATAGGCAGCGCTGCGGAGAGGTGGCAGAGTGGTTGAATGTGGCGGTCTCGAAAACCGTTGTGCCCGCAAGGGTACCGTGGGTTCGAATCCCACCCTCTCCGCCAGCTAAACTTCTTTTTCAGCGGTCCGATACAGTGCGCGTGCGCGTCAGCAGGATGACGGGCAGCAGTCCGGCCAGGACGATGAGGAGGGACGCCGTCGCGGCCTCGGCAAGCCGTTCGTCGCTTGCGAGGCGGTAGACCCGCGTGGCCAGGGTTTCCAGGTTGAAGGGGCGCAGGATCAGGGTCGCCGGCAATTCTCGCAGCGTGTCGATGAAGACGAGAAGACCTGCCACGACGAGGCTGGATCTGACGAGCGGAAATTGCACCTTCGCGAAAAGACGAGCCGGACCCGCACCAAGCGAGCGGGCCGCGGCGTCCATGGCGGGCGAAACCTTGGCGAAGCCGCCGCTGGTGCTGTTGAAGGCGACGGTCAGAAAACGAACGGTCAGCGCGTAGACGAGGACGACGCTGGTTCCCGTCAACAGCAAACCGCCCTCATATCCGAAGGTGTCGCGCGCAAATCTGGTGAGCGCTTGGTCCGCCTGTCCGAGTGGGGCGAGCAAGCCAACCGCAAGGAGCGCCCCGGGGAGCGCATAGCCGAGCGTCGCCACCCGGATCGCCGGCGCGGTTACCAGACCCTTCGACCGTCGCTGTGCCAAAGACAGGACGACGGCGATCACGGTCGCGACGATGGCCACTGAACCTGCCAGGACGAGGCTGTCCTTTGCATAGGCCCAAAGCGTAGCCGCGCCCTGTCCATCGCCCGCCGCCAAGGCCAGCGTGCCAAGGGTCGCGACGGGCACGACAAAGCCGAAGATGACCGGCAATGTGCAGGCGAGCATCGCGAAGATTCGCCCGCTGGGGCCGATGGGCAGAAGGGTCTCGTCGGTCCGCCCGGCATCCTCGCTCTCGACGCCGCCGCGCCGCGTCGCTGCTTCCAGAAGCACCAGCGCGATCACGAAGAGCAGCATGACCGCCGCCAGCGTCATGGCGCCCGCTTTGTCGCCCATGGCGAGCCAGCTGCGGAAGATGCCGGTGCTGAAGGTCGGCACGGCGAAATATTCGGCGACGCCGAAGTCGGCCAGCGTCTCCATCAGGACAAGCGCGACGCCGCCCGCAATGGCCGGACGCGCGCCCGGCAGGGCGACGCGGAGGAAGGCGCGTGTGGGCGTCAGGCCGAGAGAGCGGGCCGCCAGGAACTGGCTGCGACTACGGCCTGCGAAGGCGGCGCGCGCGAGAAGGAAGACATAAGGGTAGAGGACGAGCGCCAGCATGATCGCCGCGCCGCCGAGGCTGCGGATGTTTGGAAACCAGTAATCGCCCGGCCCCCAGCCGAAGCTGTCTCGCAACGCGC
>JBAUIQ010000246.1:0-4617 GCA_049683075.1 Pacificimonas sp. | reverse complement strand
CGAATATCAATGACGACGCTTTATGGCATTCCGAACTGCGGTAGCGTTAAGGCGGCACGCAAATGGTTGGCTGTCAACAACATTGCCTACGATTTTCACGATTACAAGAAGCTCGGGATCGAGCGGTCTCGGCTCGCGGCTTGGGCCAAGGCGGTCGGCTGGGAGCCGCTTCTCAACAAACGTGGCACGACGTTTCGAAGGCTGGACGACGCCGACAAGGCCGATCTGAACGAGAAGAAGGCGCTCGATCTGCTGGTCGCTCATCTATCGATGATCAAACGACCGATCATCGAACATGGAAGCGGGGTCATAGTTGGGTTCGACGAGAACGAGTGGCGCGCTGCCGAACTGAGTGACTGAGGCGTATCAGGGAGCGGGTGCCCTCGCGCTCGCGCTTGGCCTTTTTTCTGCGATAACGCTGGCCGCCGCCAATCTCACCGTAAAGGCGGGCCGGGACATTCTGGTTACGCGCGCTGTTCTGCAATCGAGTGCGGCGATGCTCGTTCTACCATTCGCGTTCGTCGTCCCGCTGCCCGACAGGGCGACCGTCATCGCTCTCGCGATCGCTGTCCCGGTCCATTTCGCCTACCAACTGGCGCTCATCGGTGCCTTGAGAAGTGGCGATCTCAGTCTCGTTTTCCCGGTCATGCGCGGCGCCGCGCCGCTTCTTACAGGGGCGCTTGCCTGGCTCGTCCTTGGGGAGGCTTTGACAATCGCCGGCATTATCGGACTTTTGGTCGCCACCGGTGCGGTCGCCACTTTCGGGCTGCCGCCGAGGGGAACGAACTTTTCCACCCACCCCGACCGGCGCGCCCTGATGTTCGCCGCACTCACGGCCATTGGGATCGCAGCGTATAATGTCACCGACGCCCATGGCGCGCGGATTGCGCCGAGCCCGTTCACCTTCATCGTCTGGCTGTTCATGCTGGACTGCCTCTTCGTGACGCCACTCGCGATCTGGCGGCGAAAGCACCGCTTTCTAGCTGTCGTTCGTGAAACATGGCGGTTCGGTCTGGTCGGCGGAGCGCTGTCCGTCGTCAGCTATGGTGCTGCTATCTACGCCTTCACACTCGTTGAGGCGGCTAAGGTCTCGGCCATTCGCGAAACCGCGGTCGTGTTTGCTGCGATCATGGGGACCTTCGTGCTGAAAGAAGGCTTTGGCGCGCGCCGTATCGTCGCAGCACTCGTGTTGGCCGCCGGCCTCGCGTTGCTGCAATTCGGTGACTAAACCTAACAGTAGGCGGGCGAGCTTTGCAGCTGGTTCCTCACCCCCGGGTGCCGAGCCGCAACGGAACCCACCCCAAACTTCCAACATTCACTAATTTGGATCAGAAGATGATCCTTCGGAACACGCGCCGAGCCTTTGAAGGCGTGAAATTGGAATAAGGGGCCGTTATGAAGATTAGTGAACGCCGGGAATTCGCGCAGAAATCGAAGCCGCTCAGCTGCGACCGCGAAACGACGGTCTTCGACGCCGTCAAACGCATGTCGGCCATGAACTTCGGCTCGATAATCGTGACCGACCCGGACGAGCGGGTCGTCGGCATGATGACAGAGCGCGATATTTTCCGCCGCCTTATTGCTGAGGAGTTGGACCCGAAGGCGACAAAGGTTGAGGAAATCATGACGTCGCCGGTTCGAAAGGCGAAGGCTGACGACAATCTTCTTGAGTGGCTGCGCATGATGTCGAACGAACGGTTTCGCCGACTGCCGGTGGTTGATGACGACGACAAGCTGATTGCCGTCATGTCTCAGGGCGACTTCGTATCCTACACTTGGCCTGAGCTCTTTGGACGAGTTGGAGAAATGGCGCGCGCATCTCTGCCGGAACGCGTCAATCCGATTTTCATCTTCGTTTCGATCCTGATCTACACGCTGATCCTCATTTTCGCGGTCGCGCAATTCACCTGAGGCCCGCGGTACGAGTTCGAACACTCTCTTCCGAACTCGCAAAGCGCGCCAAGTGGAACTAGGCTGGTCGGCATGTCCACAACCTTCACACTAGATACCTCGACCAGCCGGGCCCATCCGGTCCCGGAGCCTGTTCGCCGGCTCACCGTTCCCGCCATTCGTCAGCGCAAGGTCGATGGCGTCACCGACGATCTTATTGTGATGCTGACGGCCTATACGGCGCGCATGGCACAATTGCTGGACAAGCATTGCGACATGCTGCTGGTCGGAGATTCCCTTGGCCAGGTCATTTATGGCCTCGACAGTACCGTCCCCGTTTCGCTCGATATGATGTGCGCGCATGGCGCGGCCGTCAGGCGCGGCAGCTACTCCTCCGTCGTCGTCGTCGATATGCCCTTTGGCAGCTACGAGGCCGCGCCTGAACTTGCCTTCGAGGCGGCGGCGCGCATCATGAAGGAGACCGGCTGCGCTGCGGTGAAGCTGGAGGGCGGCGAGGCGATGGCCGAGACGACCCACTTCCTGTCCGAGCGCGGAATTCCTGTCTGCGGGCATATCGGGCTTACGCCTCAGGCCGTGAACACGCTCGGTGGGTATCGAGCGCGCGGTCGCGACGACGCCGAGAGGGCGAAGATCGTCGCTGATGCACGCGCCGTCGCCGACGCCGGCGCGTTCGCCATGGTGATAGAGGGTGTCATGGAGCCGATCGCGCGCGAGATCACTTCGGACATCGCCATTCCTACGATCGGCATCGGCGCGTCAGCCGCCTGCGATGGGCAGGTGCTCGTCGCCGAGGATATGCTTGGTCTGTTCGAACGCACGCCACGCTTCGTGAAGCGGTTCGACGATATGGCGGGTCGCATTTCCAGCGCTGCTGAAAACTATGCTGCGGCCGTCCGCGACCGAAGCTTCCCAACGGACGAGCAGCTCTACGGCACCAAGGGCTGACATCCGTGGGAGCCGTTAGGCTTTGCGCGTAACAGGCGGCGCGGCTATGGACCGCAGCCTGCCAATTCTTCACGATTACCGGAGCCAGTCATTTGGCCAAACCACCCGCCAATGCCGATCCGTCATCCGATGCGTTTCTGCGCGAAGTCGATGACGCTTACCGTTCGGACCGACTTGGAAGTTTCTGGGACCGCTACGGTCGCTGGATGCTCGTCGGGATCGGCGCGCTCCTGATTGGCGTCGCTGCGCTCTTATGGTGGCAGGAGCAGGGCCGTGCCGCAGCCGATACTGAAGCCGAGACCTTTGACCGCGCCGTTCGCGGCCTCGACTTGGGTGATGCCGAAGCGCGCGACCGCATAGAAACCTATGCCGCTGGTGATGTGGCAGGCTATTCGGACCTGGCCCGACTGCTGTCCGCAGATCTTGCGCTCGAAGATGGGAATATTGACGGCGCTCTCGCAATTTACGAGGCGGCCGCCGCTGATGCGTCTTTGGCACAGCCGCTCCGCGATCTTGCCGCTATTCGTGTGGCGCGGTTAACCTTTGACGAGGCGGATCCGGACGACATCATCGCACGGATGGAGCCGCTAGCGATCGAAGGCGCGCCCTGGTTCGGGATTGCTGGAGAACTTCTGGCCGCTGCGCAATTGAAGACGGGCAATCGCGATGAGGCGCGTGATCTGTTCGCTGCGGTTGCCGCAACCGACGGCCTACAGCCAACACTTCGCGGACGCGCCAGTCAAATGGCCGCTTATCTGGGGGCGACGCCGCCCGCCGCTACCATCGAGGAAGAGGGGCTCGACGAACCGACCGCGCCCATCGCCGAAGGAACCGAACAATGATCGCCCGCTTCGCCGTTACGGCAACGCTCGCCCTCGGTCTCGCGTCGTGCGGAATCTTTGCGGGTGATGATGAGAATACGCCGACGATTGGCAACCGCGTCGCGGTCCTGCCCGGCGAGACGGGTATCGAAACCGATGTAGCGCTCGCCGATACGCCGGTTGTCCTGCCTGCGCCTGCACCCAATACGGACTGGGGACAGCCGGGCGGTGGTCCAGCCAAGTCGCCTGGACATGTCGCGCTGTCGCAGACGCCGACACGGGCTTGGGTCGCGTCGATCGGCGATGGGTCGGACGGTGCGGCGCACTTGGTGTCGACGCCTGTCGTCGAGCAGGGTCGCGTCCATACGATTGACACGCGCGCGCGGATCAGCGCTTTCGATGCGCAGTCCGGGCGGACACTCTGGACGCGCACTCTCAGCCGCGAGGGTGAGAACGCACGTGCAGCTTTCGGCGGCGGCGTGAGCGTTTTCGGCGGACGCGTTTACGCAACCTCGGGCTACGGCATCGCGGTGGTTCTCAACGCTGCTGACGGCAGCGTCGTTTGGCGGCAGCAACTCGATGTGCCGTTGCGCGGCGCGCCGACAGTGTCCGGTGGGATCATGCTTGTCATGACGCAAGACAACCAGCTGCTTGCGCTCGACGCCGGGACAGGCGAGCGGAGCTGGGACGTGATCGGCACGGTCGAGCCCGCTGGTCTTCTGGGGGCGGCATCACCCGCCGTCGCGCAGGGCACGGCGATCGTCGGCTTTTCGTCGGGTGAGCTGACCGCGGTGCGCATGGAGAACGGGCGGACCGTCTGGCAGGACGCCCTCGCGCGCACCGGGCGAACAACGTCTCTCGCGGCGCTCAGCGATATCGATGCGCCGCCAGTGATCGACGGCGGCCGCGTTTTCGCCATTGGGCATGGCGGGCGCATGGT
>JBAUIQ010000245.1:0-11951 GCA_049683075.1 Pacificimonas sp. | reverse complement strand
TGTCGGAACGGCTCGCTTCGCAGCGATGGTCGCTATCGTCGTCATCGCAGGTTGCTCCATGTCCGACGAGACCGAGGACGCAATCGACGAATTCGGCGACGACACAGCCGAAGCGATCGAGGATGGTGTCGATGCCGTCGATGAGTTCGCGCGCGATGTCGCCGATGCGTTCACCACCAGTCCCGAGCTGCTCGAGGCGCTGCGCGAGGAAGAAGGCGAGCTCGACACCGTCTATCGCGATTCCGGCGGCCTATTGACGGTCGGCGTCGGACACCTGGTTCGCGAGGATGACGGCTTCAAACTTGGTCAGCGCGTGCCACGGAAGGTTCTGGACGACCTCTTGCGCAAAGATATTGCGCGGGCAGAGCAGGAAGTTCGCCGCCTCGTCGGTGACTTGCCGCTCACGCAGAACGAGTTCGATGCTTTGGTCGACCTGGTCTTCAATATCGGTCCGGGAAATGCAGGCCCGACACGCAGCCCCGCGCTCAATAAAGCTATCCGTGACCAAGACTACGACGCTATCGCCGATAATCTCGTTTATACTAAGGATGCGAGCGGACGACGGGCGCGCGGACTCGTTTATCGGAGCGAGCGTCGGAAACGGATCTTCAGGGAGCGTCGCTATGACAATCCGCGTCTCGGCTAAGGCCGGTCTTCTCTTCATACTTGCGGCGTGCGGCGATGGTTCGAGCACAGCGAATGGCCTCGCTACCGGCGACGTGATCGCCGACGATTTCGCGGACGTCGAAACGATCTCGGTCGAGGACTGCCTTCCGGCGCTTTGGAAGCAACGCCCATCCCGCAATGAAGCCTATGATCGCGCGAACGATAAGCAGCGCGGCGGCAGTCTGTCCTGCGGCCTGTCGACCACGGCATCGGAATTTCGCGATGTCCTCGCCGATTTAAGGCTGGCGGCCGACACCGGCGATCGCGAGCGCTTGCTGAGCCATGTCGGTGTGCCGATGACCTATGTCGATCGTGACGGACATCTCCGCGAACTCGCCTCGATGGCCGACGTCGAAGCGATCTACGAAGAAATTTTCACACCAGACATTCTTGCGGAACTCTCGAAAATTCGTCTCGAGGATGCGAGCGTCGTTCCGAACGAAGGCATTTTCTTCGAGCTTGGGGCCGTCTGGCTCGTCGTCCCGGAGGGCGAAAGCGGTCCGCAGCTCGTCACAGTGAACCAACAAGCCGCCGAGGAGGCCGCCGCGCTGGCCGCCATCGAAGCGGCCGAAACGAACGGCGAGTAGACGAGGGCCTTCACAAGCCTCCGCCCGCGCCGCATACGCCCGCGACATGACAGACAGCCCCGCCCCCGCCGCCCGCGTGTTTTCCGGCATTCAACCGACGGGCGATCTACACCTCGGCAATTATCTGGGTGCCATCGTTAACTGGGTCCGGCTGCAGGACAGTCACGACTGCATCTTCTGCATCGTCGATCTCCATGCCATCACGATGACGCACGATCCGAAGGCGCTGGCGCGGGCGACCCGCGAGCTGACGGCCGGCTTGATCGCGAGCGGCATCGACCCGGAACGCGCGATCCTCTTTCATCAGTCTGCCGTGCCGATGCATGCGCAACTGGCCTGGATTCTGAATTGTGTGGCGCGTGTTGGCTGGCTCGACCGGATGACGCAGTTCAAGGACAAGTCGGGGAAGGACAAGGAGGGCGCGTCGGTCGGCCTCTACGCCTATCCGGTGCTGCAGGCGGCGGATATCCTCGGCTATCGCGCAACCCATGTTCCCGTCGGTGAAGATCAAAAACAACATCTGGAATTGTCGCGCGATATTGCCGAGCGATTCAATCGCCAGTTCGATACCGATCTGTTCCCGATCCCGGAGCCGATGATCCAGGGCCCAGCGACGCGCGTAATGTCGCTGCGCGACGGGAGCGCCAAGATGTCGAAATCCGATCCTAGTGACATGAGCCGCATCAATCTCGCCGACGACGCCGACGCGATCGCCCGCAAGATCAAGAAAGCCAAAACGGACGCCGACGCGCTGCCTTCGGAGGCCGCGGGTCTTGCGGGGCGGGCGGAAGCGACGAACCTCGTCAACATCTACGCTGCCTTGGCGGGAAGCGATGTGGCAACAGTGCTTGGAGATTTCGGCGGGCAAGGTTTCGGCGTCTTCAAATCCGCCCTCGCAGCGCTTGCCGTCGAAATTCTCGCCCCGATTGGCGATCGGTTTCGCGAGCTGAAGGGCGATCGCCAATATCTCGACAAGACGCTGCACGGGGGCGCGCAGCGTGCGGACGCGATCGCCGCGCCCATCCTTAAGAACGCGAAGAGGGCCGTCGGTTTCCTGAAGGGCTGAAACCCGATCCCGGTTCAGGGGTTATTCAGTAACATTCTGGGAAGTCCGAGCGAAGATCAGGGACGAAGTTTGCGCGACATGCGCCTGGAGTCGAGTTGAGATTATGAAGATGTTCAAGATTGCATCCATTGCCGGAGTCGCGGCGCTGACAGCTGCGTGCGCCACGCCCTTCACGGCGGATGTCAGCCGTTTCCAGCGCCTACCCGCGCCGACCGGTCAGACCTATGCCATCGTCGCCATGGGTGACGAAACGACCGACAGCCTCGAGTTCCAGACTTATTCCCGCTACGTCGCCGGCCAGATGAATGCACAGGGCTTCGAGGAAGTCGCGTCGCCGGACGCGGCAACTCTGATTGTCAGTCTCGATTATGGCGTCGGAGACGGGCGCGAGCGCGTGCGGACGCGACCAGGATTTGGCGGGTTTTATGGACGCGGCTTCTATGGCCGAGGGTTTTATGGCGGCGGATTTTATCGTCCAATTTTCTACGATCCCTTCTTTTACGGACCTGGTTTCGGAGCGTATGGCGGCGGGTTCGGTGGCGGCGAAGTCTACAGCTACACTGTCTACAACAGCTATCTCGACATGAATATCACGCGCCAGGCCGATGGAATTCCCGTCTTCGAGGGACGCGCGGAATCGACGACGCGCGGCGATGATCTACCGCGCCTAGTTCCCCAGCTCGTGACCGCAATGTTCACGGATTTTCCGGGCCAAAGCGGCAAGACGATCCGCGTGAAGGTGAAACCCGAAGAGGGTTGAGCCTTAGCGAATATCGTTGCGCGACAGGAACGCTTCAATGTCGCCGACGAGTTGCTCGCGTGCAGCGTCGTGGAACAGCCAATGACCGACGCCGGGATATTCATGATAGTCCGTTTCGCCTGACAGCGCGCGCGCTGTCGCGCGAGCGGTCGCGACGGGGGTAATGCGGTCAGCCTCTCCAACTACCACCATCGCGGGCATATCGAGCGCCGAATAATCGACCTTCGTCGCATTCGTTCGGTCGGCCCACGGCATCGATATCTGATAGAGTACGCGGCCGGAATCCCAGACCAGCGCGTCGATCTCCTTTTCCGTGACGTCGCCTGGCACTTCGTTGAAAATGCCCCAGCGCGCGCGGTCCTTGTCGATCAGGGTTGGGCTCTTCCACCATTTGCCGCGCACATTCTTGGTGACCCCGAACGTCGTGCGGAGAGGATCGACGCTCAGCCGCTGCGTCGCCGCCGTTGGCGCAGGCGACAAGAGAATCAGACCTTCCGGTTTGATGGCCTCGGCCAGTTTTTGCGCCAGCATCGCCCCCATTGAGTGGCCGATGATGACGATCGGACGGGGCACATCTCGCGCCGACGCGATCAGCGCATCGACATAATCCTCGACCCCGATCGTCGCGAGCATTGGATCGGGGTCGCCCTGCTCGCGATCCCGCTCATGAAACGGCAGGGCGGGCGCGTGACACTCGTGGCCGCGCGCTTCGAAATGGCTGACGAGATCGTCCCAAACGGCAGGCGTCGACCACATGCCGTGAATGAAGAAAAGTGCGGGTTTGCTCATCGGGCGATCCCTAGTCGGTTACGCCGCTGGCTGCCAAGACCGCCATGGTGACAATATCCGCAGCGCCGGACGTCATCGGGACGATCTGCACCGGCTTCGCCATCCCCATCAGGAGCGGACCAAAGACCCGTCCGCCGCCAAGCTCTTTCAGCAGTTTTGCCGAGATGTTGGCGCTGTGGAGACCCGGCATGATCAGGATATTGGCTGGCCCGGTCAGGCGAGAAAAAGGATATAGCGGGGCCATTTCCCCATTCAATGCGACGTCTGCCGACATCTCGCCTTCATATTCGAACCCCACCCGGCGGTCGTCGAGGATTTCGACCGCATGCCTGATCTCGTCGATGATCCCGCCGGGCGGGTTGCCGAAGTTGGAATAGCTGAGGAACGCGACGCGCGGTGTCCGGCCCATCCGCCGCGTGACTGCTGCTGTCTGCTCGGCATAGTCTGCCAGTTGTTCGGCCGTCGGCCGCTCGGTGACCGTCGTGTCGGCGATCATGTAGGTTTCGTGCCGCCCAACGACGACATGGATTCCGAACGGCGCATGGTTCGGGCTGGGGTCGATCACCTGCCCAACCTGTTCCATCGCTTGCGTGAAGTGCCGCGTCACGCCCGTCACCATGACATCACCATGACCGAGCGCGACCAATAGCGACGCGAAGATATTGCGGTCCTGGTTCACCAGCCGCTGAATGTCGCGGTAAAGCGCGCCCTTGCGCTGCTGCCGACGATAGAGATGCTCAACCATGCCCGGGACGAGCGGGCTGACGCGGCTGTTCTGAATTTCGAACAGGTCCATGTCGTCGACGCCGAGCGCCTTCAGGCTCTGATGAACCTTCTCCGTGCGGCCGACGAGAACGGGGGTGCCATAGCCCTGATCCTTGATCGTGATCGCGGCACGAAGGACCACCTCCTCCTCGCCCTCTGCGAAAACAATGCGCTTGGGCGAGGCCTTGGCGGCATTGAAGCTTTGCTCAAGCACCGCCGTCGTCGGATTGAGGCGGGAGCGTAGCTGAATGCGATACGCGTCCTCGTCGATGATCGGCTTACGCGCGACGCCCGTGTCCATTGCCGCCTTCGCGACGGCGAACGGGATCGCCTCGATCAGGCGGGGGTCGAACGGCGCCGGGATGAGGTATTCCGGACCGAAGGACAGCTGTTTGCCATAGGCTGACGCGACCTCATCCGGGACTGCTTCCTTCGCCAAGGCCGCCAACGCGCGGGCCGCTGCGATCTTCATCTCATCGTTGATCGTCGTCGCGCGCACGTCGAGCGCGCCGCGAAAGATGTATGGGAAGCCGAGGACATTGTTGACCTGGTTCGGATAGTCGGAGCGCCCCGTCGCCATAATGGCATCGGGCCTGACCGCGAGGACTTCTTCGGGCAGGATTTCAGGGACCGGATTGGCCATGGCGAAAATGATCGGCCGGTCGTTCATCAACTGGACGTCGGACTGCTGGACTGCACCTGCTACAGAGAGCCCGATGAAGACATCCGCGCCGGTCAATGCGTCTTGTAGCGTGCGGTCCTCGGTCTCAATGGCCCAAGCAGACTTCTGCTGGCTCAGCCCTTCGCGCCCCTGATGGATAACGCCCTCGCGGTCGCACATGCGGATTTTGTCGCGCTGTACCCCCATGGAGACGAACAACTCGGCGCAGGCAACGGCGGCTGCGCCAGCGCCATTGACGACGATCTTCAGTTCCTCGAGCGTCCTGTCCGTCAGCTCGAGCGCATTGAAGAGCCCAGCCGCGGAAATAATCGCCGTGCCATGCTGGTCGTCGTGCATGACGGGGATGTTCATCTCGTCGCGCAAACGCGCTTCGATCTCGAAACAGGCTGGGCTACTGATGTCCTCGAGATTGATGCCGCCGAAGCTCGGCTCCATCAATTTTACTGCACTGCAGAAGGCATCGACGTCCTCGGTATCGAGCTCGATATCGATAGAGTCGACGTCGGCGAAGCGTTTGAAGAGGACGGCCTTCCCTTCCATCACGGGCTTGGACGCAAGCGCGCCAAGATTGCCGAGGCCAAGGATAGCTGTTCCGTTGGAGATGACAGCGACAAGATTGCCTTTTGCCGTATAATCGTATGCGGTGACCGGATCCTTTGCGATGGCCTCTACCGGAACAGCGACGCCCGGCGAATAGGCGAGGCTGAGATCACGCTGCGTCGCCATAGGCTTCGACGCCACGATCTCGATTTTGCCCGGCCGCCCACGCGAGTGGAAGCGAAGCGCCTCCGCATCGTCGAACGCCACCGAAGACCCGCCGGTTTTCTTGTCCGCCATCTCGTACTTCCTTCGCCCCATGCCGACTTCGCCGGTCATTCTCGCTCGAAATCTTCCTGTGGCAGGGCAAGGCCCGAAGGACAACGCATCCTTGTCGGATGATCTCATTTCACTTGTTCGCGGTCGGCGGGCAAATCTCGTTAACCATCTCTGGCAGGGACGGCTTCAGCACTGGTGGAAGAGAAACGCATCTTCGAATTCCAACCAGGACGTGCGCGATGATTAACGATACAGCGATGGACATGCAGGCGGCTCTCGCGGGAGCCGCAAAAGCCGGGACTGGCTGGGATGCGGTTCAGCGGTCGCTCGACGTCATCCGCACGCACCTCGGAATGGACGTCGCCTATGCGTCTGAGTTTGTCGACGACCGTTCCGTCTTCAGGGCCGTCGAGGCGCCCGGGCTCGAAGCGCTCGCGAAGCCTGGCGACAGCAACTCTCTAGATGACGTCTACTGCCGTCATATATTGGAGGGGCGCCTTCCGGAACTGATCCAGGACACGGCCGACGAGCCGCAAGCGGTATCCATGCCGATCACGAAGGCCGTGCCGATCGGCTCGCACCTTAGCGTGCCGATCCGGATGAGCGACGATAGCGTTTATGGGATGTTCTGCTGCCTAAGCGCCGAGCCCGATCGCACGCTGAGCGAGCGCGATCATAAGATGATGCAGGCGTTCGCAAAGCTGGCCGCATTCGAGATCGAGGCGGATCGTGAGAACCAGACGGCGGAAACGGAACGGCGAAATCGCATCGCGGCGGTGCTCGAAACCGGCCCGAATATGGTTTTCCAGCCGATTATGAGTGTCGATAGCGGAGAAGTCTGCGGGTTTGAAAGCCTCGCCCGGTTTGAAAGCGATCCTTACCGCACACCCGATATCTGGTTTCACGAAGCCGCCGATGTCGGCGCGGGCGCGGCACTCGAACTTGCGGCTGTGCGACAGGCTCTCCGCGGGCTCGATACGCTCCCGGAGAACATTTACGTTACTGTGAACCTTTCGCCGAAGACCGTCTTGCACGAAGACCTCGCATCTGTCTTGACAGACTATCCGGAAAACCGCGTCGTCATCGAGATCACGGAACATGCGCAGATCGAGGACATCGCGCTTCTGTCGGCCACCATTCAAAGGCTTCAGAATCAGGGGTACCGCGTGGCCGTCGACGACGCGGGTAGCGGCTATTCGGGGCTGCAGACGATCCTTGCGATGAAGCCGGACATCATCAAACTCGACCGGTCTCTGATCGAAAACATCCATAGCGACCCGGCGCGCCGGGCTTTGGCGGCGGCACTCACGACATTTGCGCGTGAGACTGGCAGCTACCTCGTTGCGGAGGGCGTCGAAACGGAGGCCGAGCTGGCCGTTCTGCGGCCTCTCGGTGTGCACTTGGCGCAGGGCTATCTTCTCGGACGCCCGATGCCGTTGACCGATGCATTGGCCATCTGTTCCCACAGGGATGCGTCTCAGGAGCAGGCGATGACTGCCTAGACGCTCGCCCATGCTCTTCGGATGACGTGAGACCGGCATAGCGGTAAGACCCCGCGGCGATGGCGTCCCCCACAACACCTTCCCCCATGATGGCGCAATTTCTCGATCTGAAGCGGCAGGCCGGGGACGAGGCATTGCTGTTCTTTCGCATGGGCGACTTCTTCGAGTTGTTTTTCGATGACGCCGTCCGCGCGGCAGGCGCGCTCGACATTGCACTGACAAAGCGCGGCGAACATGAGGGCGAACCGGTGCCGATGTGCGGCGTGCCCGTCCACTCGGCGGAAGGCTACCTCGCACGGCTGATCTCGGCGGGTTTTCGCGTCGCTATTGCAGAGCAGACCGAAGACCCGGCGGCGGCGAAGAAGCGTGGCTCGAAATCCGTCGTTCGGCGGGAAATCGTCCGCTTCGTGACGCCCGGCACGCTGACAGAGGAAGCGCTGCTCGATGCCCGCGCCTCGAACCATCTGGCCGCCATCGCGACTGCGAACGGCGAGATGGGGCTTGCCTGGTGTGACATGTCGACGGGCAGGCTGTCGACCGCTCCGGTCGGAACCCATGACATAGCTTCGGAGCTCGCCCGCATCGGGCCGGCGGAGCTGATCCACCGCGAAGGCGAAGTGCCGTCAAAGGCCAGGACGGCGTCGCTGACTCCAAGACCGGCGTCGGACTTCGGCAAATCGAGAGCGGAGGAGACGCTCCGCGACGTTTTCGGTGTCGTTACACTCGTTGGCCTCGGCGATTTCACAGGCGCTGAGCTGGCCGCCGCGGGCGCGCTGGTCACTTATGTCAGGGAAACGCAAGCGGGCGCACTGCCTCGCCTGACGCCGCCTGCGCGCGTGCTGCCCGATGGCCGTATGTCGATCGATCGCGCAACGCGCGACAGCCTGGAGCTCGTGCGGACGACCAAGGGTGCAAAGGCCGGGTCGCTGCTCTCCTGTCTCGATCGCACACAGACGGCCGCAGGCGCGCGATGTTTGGCAGAAGATCTCGGCGCGCCCCTGACTTCGGCATCCGCAGTGAATGCTCGTCTCGATATGGTCGCCGCATTTCACGCCGCGAACGACGTCAGGGCCGACCTACGCGGGCGCTTGAAGGGCTTGCCGGATCTCGAACGCGCGCTTGGGCGGCTGTCGGCGGGACGTGGCAGTCCTCGCGACCTGGGCCTGATCCGCGACGGTCTGATCCGCGGGGACGAGATCCGCGATCATCTCAAGAGAGCCAGATTGCCACCGCCACTGATCGATGCGCCGCCGCAGCTATTAGTGGAACAGATTGCCGCCATCGGCCCGAACGGCGAGCTGACCGGCCTCTTGCTCGCGGCGCTGGTGCCGGAACCCGGCATGAATGCGCGAGAGGGCGGCTTCATCGCCGAAGGCCATGACCACGCGCTCGACGAACACCGCAGTCTGATGCGGGACGCGCGGCGTCATATCGCCGAACTCGAGGCGAAATACCGTACGGACACGGGTGTCGAGAAGCTGCGCATCAAGCACAATAACGTGCTCGGCTATTTCATTGAGGTTGCGCCGCGCCATGCCGACGCTTTGATGGGAGCTGACTCGAGGTTCGCGCATCGCCAGACACTGGCAAGCGCCGTGAGGTTCAATTCAGAAGACCTCGCTGCCCTGGCCACCCGGATCGCTCAGGCGGAAGGACAGGCTCTGGCGCTCGAGGCGGATCATTTCGCCGAGTTGACGGAGATGGTGCTCGCGCATGGCGATGCGATTGGCCGCGCGGCGGCGGCGCTTGCCCGGCTCGACGTCGCCGCTGCGCTTGCCGATCTCGCCGCCAGCCGCGAATGGGCGCGTCCAAGGATCGATGACAGCCACGCTTTTGCTATCGAAAATGGCCGCCATCCGGTCGTAGAGGCGGCGCTGGCCTCAGGGAGCTTCGTCCCGAACGACTGCGATCTCGGCCGCGAATGCCGCGTCAGCCTGGTGACAGGTCCCAACATGGCGGGCAAGTCGACCTATTTGCGGCAAAATGCGCTGATCGCCATCATTGCGCAGGCGGGCGGTTTCGTGCCCGCCAAGGCGGCGCATATTGGCATCGTCGACAGGCTTTTCAGCCGCGTTGGCGCTTCGGATGACTTGGCGGAGGGTCGGTCGACCTTCATGGTGGAAATGGTCGAGACCGCTGCAATCCTTAATCAGGCGACGGACCGTTCGCTGGTCATTCTCGACGAGGTCGGACGTGGCACGTCGACTTATGACGGCCTCGCCATCGCCTGGGCTGTTCTCGAGTCCGTCCACGACACGCTTCAGGCGCGCTGCCTTTTCGCGACACACTATCACGAGCTGACGGTGCTTGAGGATCGCCTCGATGCGATGACTCTCGCGACCGTCAAGGTTCGCGAATGGAAAGGGGAGCTCGTCTTCCTCCATGAAGTGATCCCCGGCGCGGCGGACAAAAGCTACGGTCTCGCGGTCGCCCGGCTGGCTGGCCTGCCGGCCATGACGACGCAGCGGGCGGCGGAGGTGCTGGCGAAGCTGGAAGACCGGCGGGTCGAAACCGGTGGCATCGCTGGCGGTCTCGAAGGGCTGCCGCTTTTTGCGGATATGTCGCCCGCATCGGAACGTAAAGACACTCTCAGAGAACGGCTGGATGCGCTGCGTCCAGACGACCTTAGTCCTCGCGACGCGCTGGACCTGGTTTACGAACTGAAGCGCCTGGCTGCGAAGTAGCGAACTTTCGGCCCGCCGAAGCGTTGGGCAGCCATGGGTATTATGGACGCCCTCCGTTCGGGCAAAGGAACGGACTATGAGATCGAGAAAACCGAGGCCGAGTGGCGCGCCGAGCTGACCGACGAGCAGTTCGCCGTTCTCCGCAAGGAAGCCACGGAACCACCGGGGTCGTCGCCGTTGAATGCGGAGAAACGCGACGGGACATTTCTGTGCGCTGGCTGCGATGCCGAGCTGTTTCCGTCCGATACGAAATATGAAAGCGGCTCGGGTTGGCCAAGTTTCTACGCGCCCGTTGAGGGGCAGGTCGAAACGAAGACCGATTACAAGATGATCGTTCCCCGTACCGAGGTGCACTGTGCGCGATGTGGCGGGCATTTGGGGCATGTGTTCGACGACGGCCCCGCCCCGACCGGCAAACGATTCTGCATGAACGGCGCGGCATTGAGCTTCGCACCCTCCGAAGACGACTAGCCCGACGGAAAAATATGCGACGGCGGGGAACCACTCCGCAGATGCTTGGTTAACCCTATGTCCCGCCGCCGCTTACCCCCCTCAATATGCGGCGAGACACCCGCCTGAGACGGGCCGCGCGGACGTTCATACCCCCCCCCAACGAACCTCCCCGCGGCCCTCTCTTCTTCTCGATAAAAAATCGTAACCAAGTTAAGCCGCGCCGCGTAAGGCGTCGGCATGACACATAATTACGATATCGCCGTCATCGGCGCAGGATCCGGCGGCCTGACCGTCACGGGTGGCGCAGCCCAGCTCGGGCTGAAAACAGTCCTCTTCGAAGCGCATGAAATGGGCGGCGACTGCCTGAACGTCGGGTGTGTTCCGTCGAAATCCATCATCGCGGCCGCGCATGCAGCGCACGTCTCACGGGCAAGCCAAGCCTTCGGTGTAACAGCAGCGCCCGACATCGACTTTGCGCGCACCATGGCGCATGTGCACGAGGTCATCGCGACCATCGCGCCGCATGACAGCGTCGAGCGGTTCGAGGGAATGGGCGCGGATGTTGTCCGACATCGCGCTCGATTGACGGGAAAGAACACGATCGAGGCCGGCGGAGAGACCTACCGCGCCAAACGCATCGTCATCGCCACCGGATCGCGTCCCCGCATCCCGGAAACGACGGGCCTGTCCGACACGCCCTATCTGACGAACGAGACGATCTGGGGTCTGACGGAACAGCCGAAGCACCTCGTAATCCTCGGCGGTGGCAATATCGGCATTGAAATGGCGCAGGCCTTCACGCGCCTCGGTACGAAAGTCACCGTCGTGGAGCGGAATGGCATCATGGGGCGCGATGATCAGGACGCCGTCGATGTCGTCCGCGCGCGGCTGACGCGGGAAGGCGTCTCCTTCTATGAACAGGCGAACGTCGAAAGCGTCGCGAAGACACCGGACGGCATCGAGGTCATGCTGTCACGCGGCACCACCATTTCAGGATCGCATCTGCTCGTCGCGACGGGCCGTGAGCGGAATACGGATGACCTGGGGCTCGACGCGGGCGGCGTGAAATTGGACGGCGATGCCATCGAAGTCGACGCAAGGCTCAGGACGTCGAACCGACGCATCTTCGCCGTCGGCGACTGCCGGAAAGGGCCGCTCTTCACCCATGCCGCGGGCTATGA
>JBAUIQ010000244.1:0-8268 GCA_049683075.1 Pacificimonas sp. | reverse complement strand
GTACGACGAGGTTCAGCGCGTCCGAGATCTGTGTCCGGATCGCCGTCGACGACAGGTTGAGCCCCGCCATGTTGATCATGTTTTCGAGACGTGTGATCGCCTCGCGCGGCCGGTTGGCGTGAAGCGTACCGAGCGAGCCATCATGGCCCGTGTTCATGGCCGCCAGCAGCTCGAAGGCTTCGGGGCCGCGAACCTCACCGAGGATGATGCGATCGGGACGCATACGAAGTGCGTTTTTCACCAGGTCGCGCATGTCGACCTCGCCCTTGCCCTCAAGGTTTGCCGGTCGCGTCTCAAGGCGCACGACATGTGGCTGCTGCAGCTGAAGCTCCGCGGCGTCCTCGATCGTGACGATACGCTCGCCCGGGTCGATGTTGCGCGAGATCGCGTTCAGCATTGTCGTCTTACCCGAGCCGGTACCGCCGGAGATGAGGATATTCAGTTTGATGCGGCCCGCGATGTTCAGGAACTTCGCCATGGCAGGCGAGAAGGAACCGAAGCCCTGCATCTTCTCGAGCGTCAGCTTGTCCTTGGCGAACTTACGGATCGAGATGGACGCGCCGTCGATGGCGAGCGGCGGGATGACGACATTGACGCGGCTGCCGTCGAGGAGACGCGCGTCGCAGATCGGCGAGGTCTCGTCGACGCGTCGGCCGACGGCGCTGACGATGCGCTGCGCAATGTTGAGAAGATGCGCGTCGTCGCGAAAGGTGACACCCGAAACGGTCAGCTTACCCGCGCGCTCGATGTAGATGCAGTCCGGGCCATTCACCATGATCTCGCTGACGTCGTCGTCATTGAGCAGCGGCTCCAAGGGGCCGAGGCCGAGCATGTCGTTCAAGATCAGCGTGACGAGGTCGCGCTGCTCCTTCGTATTGAGGCTGATCTTTTCCTGAATGAGAATTTCGGAAACGACCTCCGAAACCTGTTCGGCCAGCTCGCCGCGTTCCATTTCCGAAATGACGCTCGCGTCGATCCGCTCCATGAGAAGCGGCTGGATCAATTCCTTCGCCTTTGTAACGGATTGCGCACTAGCGGATGAAGCGGCGGTCTTTTTGTTGCTGGCCTTGTTGTCCAGCCCCCCGACTTTGTTGATCAGCTCGTTCAAAAGCACCGTGACGGTGTCGCGAAGCTGATCGTCCTCGAGCTCACGGCCTTCGCCAGAAGCGACTTTTTCGATAGCCGCTTCCATCTGCGCGGCCAGGTCGCCTCGTGACGTTTCCTTCACTTTTGCACTTGGAAAGAGATCGCCAAGCTGCGGCGAGATGAGTTCGTGCAGTTCCCACACGCAATTCGCTGTCGAGCGTCCGCTACGTGCGCCGCCGTCGTCAGTCGAGCCGGACGACGATTTGGAGTCCGAAACGAGGCGCGCGCTGCCATTGCGGGCGCCGGCCGTGCCGAACCCGCCTTCCGGACGCAGCACGGTGCCGCCCCGTTTTCCGAACCCCGACGGTGCCATTTACTTTTTCCCCGACGCCTTCGCGGCGCCTTTTGTCGGCAGAAGCGAGCGGACCTTGCCCATCAGACTGACGTCGTCAGCCTCTTCGTCGCTGCTAGAGCCGGTCGTCAGGGCGACCAATCCGGCAAAGGCATTTGCAAGCTTGCCACTGGCCTCGGCGGCAAGGGCCTTCCCCTGCTTGGCGGCGGCGACAGCCTGTTTCGCGTCGTACGGAATGACGAGGTCCAGCTTCCGTTCGATCGACGCCTCGAAGTCACGACGCGCGACTTCCGGTGGCGGCGAGGTCGTGACGCGGCTCGCCACCAGCGAGACCTTCGCCTGCGGCGCATTCTGGCGCAGGAAGCCAAGAAGCCTGATCGTGTCGCGGGTCGATGCAAGCGTTTGCTCGCAGACGATGATGATGTGATTGAGGTCGGCGACGAGGTGTGGATGCTGCACGATCATGGCGCGCGGCATGTCGACGACCGTCATTTCAAAGGCGCCGACTAGTTCTTCCTCAAGCTGCTTCAGGGCATTGCCATCGGACAGAAGCGGCTGATTGATCGGCGCTTCTGCGCTGAGGACCGCCAGCCGGTCGTTCACACGCGTCATGGCGCGCTCGATGAAGAGGCCATCGATGCGGCTGGGGTTTTCCAGCGCGTCCGTCAGGCCGCGGCCAGGCTCTAGATCGAAAGACAGCGCCCCGGTCCCGAACTGGACGTCAAGGTCGAGAAGCGCGGTCGACTGCTTCTTCTTATCGGCTGATAGCCAGGCGAGCGATGTGGCGACGGTCGATGCACCGACCCCACCCCGCGTGCCGATGACGCCGACGGCGACATGCGGCGCTTCCTGCGCTTCGCCGGTATCGCCGGCGGTGCGCGGGGCCTGCAGCATCATCTGCGCCTGAATGAAGCTTTCGCGCAGTGCGTCGGGGCTTACGGGTTTCAGGAGGTAATCCTGAATGCCGGATGCGACGAGATCACGGTAAAGGGTCACGTCGTTGACGGTTCCCGCCGCGATGACGACCGTTCCCGGCTCGCAGACTTCGGCGAGGGAGTTGATGTCGTTGAGCGGGTCGTCCGCCTCGGACAGGTCGACGAACAGGACCGTCGGCGACGCCGATACGCTGAGCGTCTGAACAGCGTTGTGCAGTCCGCCCTTGTTGACCTTGTCGTCAGGCCAGCCGAGTTCCGGGACGACCGATTTCACGGTCGCGGCCAGGTCCTCGTCGCAAACGAAGGCGGTGAACATCTCGCGTCCGGAGACGCTCGCGGGAGAGAAGGGTGCGTTCATGAGACCTCGTCCTACTTGACCGGCAGCTTGCCGACGGCCTGAACGGCCCGATCGGCGCTGGGGCCGCCATATGTTTTTCCGCGGATGAGATCGTTCGGGTCGGCGACCATCTGCGCGATGGCGCTGTTGATCCCGCATCCGAAGCTGGTGCTCGTCGCGTTCGTGTAGTTCACGTCATCCGCGCTATCGTGATTAGGGCAATCCGGAACGCTGGCGGTCGAGCGAACGACGACGACGCGCGTTGCGCCAGCGGCGATCGCGGGTGCCGTCACCGGCCCGGTTTCGGCGAGCATCAAGCCGCGCTGACGCATCAGGGTTTCGACTTGTGCGCGGCGGGTCGCCGCGCCGGCGACTGGTGCCTGATCTACACTGACGCGGTCGCCATAGGCGACGCCGATACTGTCCAGCCATTCATCCAGCTCGCGGCGCTGCGCATCGGCGAAGCCATTCGCGGAGGGCGCGACAAGCTCGTAGGTCATGACCTCCCGCTCCACGACGGGTACATTAACGCTCTGCACGCCTGTGTTTGGCGGTTCGCCGCCCGGTGCCGTGCAAGCGGTCGCCAGCGTAAGGGCGAGCAGCGGGAGCCCGAACCGGGCCATTTCAGAAGTCCGTGTCATCCGTCTCACTCCTTATTGCATCGAGAAACCGGGGGCCGGACCGGCTCCCACGGCAGCACCGGCAGGGGGACCGTCGGCCAAACGCGCATCGACCGGGTTCAGGCCAGAAGGCTTGGCGATCTGCCCCATCAGGATACGTTCCGCCTCGTCTGACGACCCAAGGCCGTCCGTTGGGAGTGCCATCCGTTGCGGCGTCGGTTTAACGAGATAGGGCGTAACGATAATCATGAGCTCGGTTTCATCGCGACGGTATCCGGACGAGCGGAACAGCGCGCCGAGGATTGGCAAGTCGCCAAGAAACGGCGTTTTCGAAATGGAATTCGACATGTTGTTACGGAGAAGGCCGCCGATCATGAAACTTTCGCCAGAGCCGAGCTCCACTGAGGTTTCCGCCCGGCGCGTCGATAGCGCTGGGATCGAGATGTTGTTCAAACGGATCGCGCCCGCTTCGGTCAGATCGCTCACCTCAGGCGCCACGCGAAGTGAAATCCGGTCGCCCGCCATGACGGTTGGGGTAAAGGTGATTCCGACACCATATTGCTTAAATTCAACGGCCACGCCCCCGTCTCCATCGGAAACGGCGATCGGAAACTCGCCGCCCGCCAAGAAGCTTGCCGTTTCGCCCGACAGGGCGGTCAGGTTCGGTTCGGCAAGGACGGAGATGAGACCATCATCTTCCATCGCATCGATGAGGGCCGCGACATCTAAGCCAAGGAGGCCCGAGCCTTGAAACAGAGCGCCACTGCCAGTGATTACGCCTTCGAAAAAGCCAGGCGTACCAGGTATCGGCTGTCCGCCGGGGGTGCCTGGGATAGCTGGAACACCTGGTAGAATGGGCGTACCGGGTCCGCCAGTCGGACCACCGACGACCCCCGGAACACCGGTCGACCCAGGAATAGTTGGTGTTCCGGGCGTGTAGAGCAACGAGTCCGGGTCGCGAGTGAAACCAAACTGGAAGCCGGTCGTAGGATCAACAGCGGCGACGTTCATTCCGAACTGTTTGGAAACAACGCGACTTACCTCGGCAAAGCGGACCCGTAGCATGACCTGTGCAGGCGTCGCCGCCTTCAGCTTGTTGACGACGAGGTTGCCGTTCCCGGCAAAGGCTTCGACGAGGCGGCTTGCCTCTTCGATCTCGCTGGGCGTCGCGACGGTGCCCGTCAGGAGGACCATGCCATTCATCTGCAGGACGCCGATGTCGGAGTCCGGCATCGCAACGCGCAGCATGTCGCGCGTTTGGTCGATATTACGGGCGACACGGACCGTGGCGGAATAGATGTTCCGGCCGCGGGCGTCGGTTGCGTAGAGACTGGTTTCGCCGTTGCCCGTGCCCATGACGTAAATCTGGCGCGCGGACTTCACCTGGACGTCGGCAACGGCCTGGTTGACGATGAAGATATCGCTGACCGGCTGCGGCAGGGTCACGAGCGTGCCTTTGCCCTGGCTAAGCTCGATGACCGAGTCGGGCGTCGTCAGAACCGTGTCGGCGGTCTGAGCGCTGGCCATCGTCGTCGGCGTCAGGGCGATGGCGGCGCTGGCGAGTGCCGTGGCGGCAAGTGCGGCGCGGCGGATGAAAGCTGTCGTCATCTTAGTCGTCCTCATTCAGGATGGCGGGGCCGGACGCGCCGTTGGCGGCGTCGTTGAGACCCTGAGCCATGGCGGTGGCGAGCACCTGTGCCGTTGCAGGATCGATGGGCGCGCTCGACTGGACGGCGCCCGGGTTCGCCTGCGGAACCAGCACCTCTCTCACATTCATTCCGCGCGTGATCCGCACGGCTGGTTTCGGCTCGCCCTCGGCGTCCTTTTTCGTCTTGATGCGCTGAAGGCCGTTCTGGTTCATGGCGAACCGCGAAACCTCACCACCCGTCGTAAAGGTCGATCCGCTGTCGTCCGGAAGCTGGCGTGCGGCCGCTTCCATCGCGATGTCCTCGGCCTCCGTGTGGTCGTCGCCGACCTCGATCTGTCCAGCCGCAATGGCCGCTTCGAGCTGCGCCTGGTTATCGGCAATGCCGCGCAGCGACAGGCTCAGCTTGCCGATCGTTTGCGCGACGGCAATCTTCTCGACCATCTTCGGCGGCACCTCGAAGGTCAGCGTGTTGCCGGTTTGCGGCGCGCCGGTGTCGTCGGCGAAACGGCCGTCGATGGCGAGCACGCGAACGTTCCGGACGATCGTCTCTGCAACCTTCAGGCTGCCGGCGAGCGTGTCTTCCACTGTCGTGCCGTTCTCACCGATATTGTGAGTCAGGAGAATGTCGACGCGGTCACCCGGAAAAATGAAGCCGGCGACGCCCGAGATATTGTCGATCGGCACGGTGATGGCGCGCATGCCGGCATTGAGGGCGGCGGCAAGGAAGCCGCTTTCGCCCGGTCCGACAAGCGCACGCTTCGACAGCGGCTGACCCTGCGGGATCGAAAGACGGACGACCTTACCGGCAAGCGCCGTCAGCGCTTCGGGCGTCGGCAGCTCTTCCTCTGTGTAGTAGGCATTCTCGACCATATCGGCTGGCCAAGGCTGGAAGCTGAAATGCTCTGGCTTCACAATGGTGCCGAGCGGCAGGTTGTTCTGCGCGACGAGGACCCGTGATCCCATTTCCACCGACGAATCGCTCATCTGCGGGATCGCATTGGCGATCGGCGCAGCCGGCGAGCTCGACAGGAGCGCGCGAACGGCGAAGGCCGAGGCCCCCGCGACGACGAGCGCCACCACCAAGAGGATTATCTTTTTTGCGTCCATGACCCCATCGCCCCACATTCAACTTCAAAGCCCGGTAGCCCCCGGTCCTGCCGTTATGGCGGACAAGGCGTTAAGAATCGGTTTGCCAACAACAGCGAGACCGCCGAACGCGATGGCGACGCCATAAGGCACGCGCTTGTCGGTGCGTTCGGGCCAGCGTTTGTGCGCCGCCCAGACGACGAGGCTGAGCGTTGCGCCCGCCATGGCCATCCACAACAGCATGTTCATCAAGGGCGCGAGCGGCAGCCAAAGCGCGGTCGCGACCTTCAGCTTCACATCGCCGCCGCCAAGCCATCCGAGCGTCCAGAACAGCCCGAAAACGATAAGGATGACGAGCGCGAGCGCCGCCTGGAACGCCAGCGTCGGCACGAAGGCCACGGGCTGTGCCCACCAATAGACCGGTGAAAGTGCGGCAATGGCGAGGCAGAGCGCGTTTGGAATGCGCCGCGCGCGGATGTCGGAGATCGCCGCGACGACAAGAAGAGTCGCCAGTGCGATGAGGGCGCTCGTTCCGATGGCGGACATGAGGTCGGGCGAGAGCGCGTTCATATGCAGCCCGGCCTAGACGGGCATGGTAAACACGCCGTAACCACTCGGCCAATGTCCGCCAGCACCGCCCCGATCGAAGCCAGCCACGATTTGCTGTCAGCGCGTCGTCGTCGATTGCCGGACGGCGGCGAGACCATCTGGCTCCAGGCGGAGGACGGCGCACGCCTTCGTTTGATGCGCTGGGCGGGCCCCGATAGCGGGTCCTGCCACGTGATCCTCACTGGCGGGAAACGCGACTTCATCGAGCGACACGCCGAGTCGGTCCATCGCCTGCTCGCGGCGGGTCATGGCGTCACCATGTTCGACTGGCGCGACCAGGGCCTGTCGGCGCGCGGATCCGTGCCCGACGACCGCCTGTTCGATTACATGGAAGGCGACGTCGCTGCCGTCCTGACGTCGACCGTGTCGGATATCGGCGGACCCGTCGCGATGGCGGCGCACAGCATGGGCGGTCATATGGCGCTGCGGCTGCTCGCGCAGCGTCCCGAGCTTCGCCAGCATGTTGCGCGCCTTGTCCTTTTCGCACCGATGCTTGGGCTCGCGCGCAACATACCGGGCTGGTTGCTCAGTGGCGTGTCGCGCTGGCACGTGGCGAGAGGGCGTCACCGCGAGAATGCGCCCGGACAGCCGGAATATGGTCCGGTTTACAAATCCGGTGAGCGGCAACGCCTTCTGACCGGCGATGCCGCGCGCTTCGCCGAGAGCTTCGACTGGATCGACCGCGAGCCTGGCCTCGCCGCGGGCGGGGCCACCTGGGGATGGATCCTCTCCGCACAGCGTTCAATGGCGCTTTTGCGGCGTCCCGGAACGCTAGAGAATATTTCGACGCCGACGCTCGTTTTCGCCGGGACGAAGGAGAAGGTCGTCAGCAATGCCGCCATCGAGGCGGCAGTGGCGCGACTGTCCGGTGCGCGGCTCGTTGTCATCCCGAACGGGCATCATGAATTACAGCTCGATACGGACGAGGTGCAGGCGCAACTCTGGTCCGAAACGCTCGCCTTTCTCGCCGAATGACGGATGTCGATGTCACGATCGTCGGTGCGGGAATTGCCGGCGCGGGGCTCGCCTTCGCGCTGGCACCGCACATGACGGTGGCATTGCTCGAAGCCGAGGACCAGCCCGGCCGTCACAGCACGGGACGCAGCGCCGCTTTCTATGCGGAAACCTATGGCGGTCCCGGTGTTCAGCCGCTTACCACGGCGTCGAGGACGTTTTTCGAAACACCGCCGCCCGGCTTTTGCGCCGTCCCGCTCCTGTCGCCTCGCGGCGCATTGCATGTGGCGGCTGAGACGAACGCCAGTGCGATCGACGCTCTGGCCGACGATTTTGGGGCGACATCGCTCATGACTCCGATCGCTCGCGATGAGATCGCAGCGAAGATGCCGCTTCTCTCGAACGACTGGTGCGGTGATGGACTTTGGGAGCCCGGTTGCCGAGACATCGATGTCGCGGCTTTGCACCAAGGTTATCTAAGGGGCGCCCGGAAGGCAGGCGTGCGCTTTCAGTCTTCCGCGGCTTTTGAAAGCGCGCAGCGGCAATCGTCGGGGTGGCGCGTTGAGACTGCTACCGGGTCGTTATCGACGTCGATTCTCGTGAACGCCGCGGGTGCATGGGCGGACGACGTTGCCGAAACC
>JBAUIQ010000243.1:0-9176 GCA_049683075.1 Pacificimonas sp. | reverse complement strand
CAAGAAAGTGGCGGGTCAAACGGAGCCCGGCTTCAATATCAGTCGCCTCGGCAGGAGCGCCACTGTCGATCAGAAAGGCGGGGAGGGCAAGCAGCCGATCGCGCCACAACTCGGCCGCGTCCGCCGTCGCGGCTCTGCCGGTCCTTGGCGACACAAAGGCCAGATTGTCAGTCTCGCCGGTTAGTGCGCAGCCCGCCAAATCGAGCTGGAAACCAAGCGTTTCGAGAAGCGCGAGTTCGAATCGGGCAAGGGCAGCCCCGACCTGCGCCGCGCTTGCCTCGGTATCGAGAAGGCCAAACATGGCGCACGCTCGTTCCCAAAGACCATCGACCCGTTCGCCTTCGGGCAGCGCCTCCGCAAGGCAGATCGTCAGCCATTCGGCCATCGCGCCGCGCAAGGGTTCGAGCGAAAGCGCCGCCCGACTGGCGACCAGCTCCAGCCGCGCGACCGGCATACGGCCATCTCCGCCGCTCCGATCTTCCAGCTGAACATGACAAAGATTGCCAGGCACCAGCAGCGGTTTCGTCCGCCGCGAGCGACCGCCATGCACATAAGCAACGATGCGCCCCGACGTTTCCGTCAGCAGCTGCACGATCGACGCGGTTTCGCCATGGCCGCGCGCGGTCAGAACGAGCGCATCGCTCGTCAGCTGCATTGAGTGTCAGGCGTCGGGCGCCTCATCCGGCCCAGTCGAGACCCATTTGGTCGTAGCTTTCACGCCGGTCAGCCCAGTCGGCCTTCACCTTCACCGTTAGAAAAAGATGAATCCGCTGCTCGAACAAATCTTCCAAGTCCTTGCGGCTTTCCGAGCCGATCTGCTTGATCCGTGCGCCGCCTTTGCCAAGCACGATGCCCTTCTGGCTGTCGCGCTCGACGAGGATGGTCTGGTGGATGGTGATGCTGTCGTCGCCCTCGGCTTCGCTCTCGGTCCAACTCTCCGTTTCCACCATAGATGCGTAGGGCAGTTCCTGATGCAGCTGCAGGAACAGCTTTTCGCGCGTTATCTCCGCAGCGAGCAGGCGACTGGACAGGCTCGACACTTGATCGGCGGGAAAATGCCACGGCTCGCGCGGCATGGCTGCGGATAGCGTGGCGCGGAGGTCCGCAATCCCTTCGCCCTCGGTCGCCGAAATCATGAAGGTCTCGTTGAACGGAATTTGGTCGTTCAGCTTCTGCGCCAGTGGCAGCAGGCTATGCTTCCCGATGAGATCGACCTTGGTCAGCGCCAACATCTTCGGTTCCGGCCGGTTTGCCAGCGTTTGAAGGATCGTCTCCACATCATGGCCGATGCCCCGCTTCGCATCGACCAGGAGGAGGACGATGTCCGCGCCCGATGCCCCTTCCCAAGCCGCACTCACCATGGCCCGCTCCAGCCGCTTCTTCGGCGTAAAAATACCCGGCGTATCGACAAGGATCGTTTGCGTAATGCCGTCGACCGCGACGCCCATCAGGCGCGCGCGCGTCGTCTGCACCTTGGGCGACACGATAGCGACCTTCTGCCCGACGAGCGCGTTAACCAGCGTCGACTTGCCGGCATTCGGTGCACCGACGACCGCAACGACGCCGCAACGCATATCTTCAGGGGCCGGGGCCGTGCTGTTCATTTGGTTTCCTGTTTTAAGAAGCGCGACGCGGCGACCTTTTCGGCCTCCTGTTTCGACGCGCCCGCGCCCTCTACGGGCGAATGGCCCCGGACGGCTACAGCGATTTTGAAGTGCGGCGCATGGTCCGGCCCATCGCGCGCCACAACCTCATATACGGGCAGGGGAAGCCCGCGCCCCTGCGCCCATTCCTGCAATGTGTTCTTCGGATTGCGCGGCGGCGCGCTCCCCGCATCTAGACGTTCTGACCATGCCTCACGAATGAAGCTCTGCGCCGCAGAAAGACCTCCATCTAGGTAAAGTGCGGCAATAAGAGCCTCACAAACATCTCCCAACAGGTTTTCAGACCGATGGACGTCCGCAGCGCGCGCCGCTTCATTCAGCAGCACATGGTCGTCGGCACCAATCTCGCGGGCAACCGCAGCACAGCTTCGCTTATCGACCAGCGTGGCGAGACGGCGGTTCAACTTGCCTTCCGGCTCGTCGAAAAGAGTGAACAACCAATCGGCCATAACCAGGCCGAGGACGCGGTCCCCAAGAAATTCCAACCGTTCGTAACCGCGCGCACCCTTCGCTTCGCCGCTCTTGTGCGTCAGCGCGCGCTGCACGAGCGACAGGTCGGTGAACTGATACCCAAGCGCGACTTCGGCCCATTCAGAGAGCGGCGTCGTCATATCCGACGTCCGAAGCGGTTCCAGCGAATTTCACCTTCGTCCGCCCGATGTGAAAAGAATATGATGCTCGCGCGGCCGATGATGGCTTCGACCGGCACGGTGCCGAAACCACCGCTGGCCGCGTCGACGCGGCTATCCTGACTGTCGTCACGGTTGTCGCCCATGACGAAAACATGGCCTGCCGGAATCTCGACCATCATCGACGCGTCGAGCGGCGATGTCGTCTCGGTATCGAGCGTGTCTACGGAGATGCCATCGGGCAACTCTTCCCGATATCGGCGGAAGACGCAGCCGTCGCCGACCCGGCGCGCAGGCCGACAGTCGCTCGTTGACTCAATGAAATAGTCGGCGATCCTGCGCGGAGCCGCTGCCTCATCGCCGAGCGTGGGTCGCCCATTGGCCACGCCGACGGTTTCGCCCGGCAATCCAATGACCCGCTTTATATAAATCTCACCATCTTGCGGTGTGCGGAAAACGATCACATCCCCTCGTCTCGGAAGTTTGGCTCCAACGCGCTCGCCACCCGTCGCACCAACCCAAGGGAACGATACCGCGCTGTATCCATAGGGATATTTTGCGACCAAGATATAGTCCCCGGGAAGGAGCGCGGGTTGCATCGATTCAGACGGGATCGAGAAGGGTTCGTAGAGAAATGTCCTGACGGCGAGCGCGAGTATTACGGCGAGCGAAAGCGTCCGAAGCGCAATGACAACCGTGCCAAACAGCGAAGATTGGCGATGCCGTTCGGCTGCGGGGAGGGAGCGGGCGGTCGTGGGCATGAGAGGCGCTCGCTTCCCAATGCCCCCAGCGGGAGTCAAGCGAACCGGCTACCAGCGAATGAGGCGCGGAAGCACCAGACGACTGATCGCGGCAATCCCGAGAATCGCCGCGAGATACCAAAGTCCGACATAGGCGACCTGATCGAAAGGGCAGTGGAGAACGAACGCCGTCGCACCGGCGCTCCCGCTGGCCAAGCCCGCTGCCCAACTCGCCTGCTCGATGTCCGTCGGTGCACTGCGTTTCAGCCAGATCAAAGCCATGATCCAAAGCGGCGAAGTTGCCATGGCGATGCCAGTCAAGCAACTTAGCACCCAACTTCCCCGTGTGACGACAGCAGCCTGTGCGGCGGGCTCCGCAATCAGCGCAGCGGCGAAGGGCAGGGCGAAGACAAGCAATGCCAACCCCGCGACCGAAACGCCTCGCATCGGTGGCGCCTGGCCAGGTTTGCCAAGCTTCATCAGGAGGATGGCGGAGAGCGCCGCGACGCTGGCACAAGCCAGCAGCTTCCATGCGAAAATGGCGGTACCGCCAGCGGCGAGCAGGTCGGGCCGCACGCCCTGAAAACCGATCACCATAAGGAGGCTGGCAATGAAGCCGCCACCGAACAGGGTGACGAACAGCGCGGCGTTTACGCGGCGCACGGGGGTCGCGTCATCGGCGAGACGATCGAGAAGATCGTTCATAAGGTCTAGTCCTCGTCAGTCACATAGGCGGACAGTTTCTTCAGTCCGCGATGGATGTTCACCTTCACCAGGCTTTCGCTCTGGCCGCAGCGCTCACTGGCTTCGGCGATGGTAAGACCCTCTAATTTCACGAGACGGATGGCTTCCGCCTGTTTCGACGGGATCTTCTCCAGGAGCATGGCGAGCGCATGACCCGTTGCCGGATTGGCCTCAGTCGTCGGGTCGTCATGGTTTTCGTCCAGTTCGACATGGGTGACGCGCTTTGTGCGGCGCAGCCAATCAATCCATTTATATTTCGCGATCGTATTCATCCACGGCATCAGCGGCTGACCGGGATCGTACGTCGCACGTTTCGTATGCAGCGCGATCAGAACCTCCTGAACGAGGTCAGCGGCGTCGGCGGGCGGCGCCTTACGCGCGAAATAGCGGGTCAGATGCGACTGGGCGCCTTCGAGAAAAGCCCGGTACGCTCGCTTGTCGCCTTCCTGTCCCGCGACGAAGGCCGCTTCCCAATCCGTTGTCGGTGCCGACATCGACCGCTCCCTCCCGAAGGGAAGCGCCCTAACGCGGGTGCAGCCTACTGGCAAAGCGATGGCTCGTGTGCCGAAACCCTGCATGTCGTTTCACCTCGTCGGCCGCAGAAAGGGGCCGCCCTCCGGAAAAAAGGGGGAAACCGGAAGGCGGCGGGCAGATGGCGAAGGGACGACAACACCGCCTGCTTGTCCTGTTATTCGCGTCGGGCGCTGCGTTGGTTACAGGCGCTTCTTGTTGCGCTGCACAAATCCCTATATAGCGAGCAATAAGACTTCGGTTTTTCCCGCTACATTTTGATCCAAGGACCCGGCCCATGGCGCTCCGCAACGTGGCCATCATCGCGCATGTCGATCATGGCAAGACAACCCTCGTCGACGAGCTGTTCAAGCAGTCCGGCACCTTCCGCGAGAACCAGCGCGTCGAAGAGCGCGCCATGGATTCGGGCGATCTCGAGAAAGAGCGCGGCATCACGATCCTCGCCAAGTGCACCAGCGTCGAGTGGCAGGGCAATCGCATCAACATCGTCGACACCCCGGGCCACGCCGATTTCGGTGCGGAGGTGGAGCGCATTCTCTCGATGGTGGATGGTGTCATTCTGCTGGTGGACGCAGCCGAAGGTCCGATGCCGCAGACCAAATTCGTTACCGGCAAGGCGCTCGCGCTCGGCCTGAAGCCCATCGTCGTCGTCAACAAGATCGACCGCGGCGATGCCCGTCCCGCCGAAGTTCTCGACGAGGTTTTCGAACTGTTCATGGCGCTCGATGCGAATGACGAGCAGCTCGACTTCCCGCATCTTTTTGCAAGCGGACGCGGCGGCTTTGCGGGCGCATCTCCTGATGTCCGCGAAGGCGATCTGCAGCCGCTTTTCGAGTTGATCCGCGATCATGTCCCTGGTCCGGGCCTTGACGAAAACGGCGAGTTCAAGATGCTCGCGACGCTTCTCGACCGCGACAATTTCCTCGGTCGCATCCTGACCGGCCGTATCGAAAGCGGCGTCCTGAAAACGGGCAGCCCGATCAAGGCCATCGATGTCGACGGCAAAATCGTCGAAAGCGGCCGCGCAACGAAAGTCTTCGCCTTCGATGGCCTGGAGCGTGTCGCTGTCGACAGCGCAAAGGCGGGCGACATCGTTGCCATCGCGGGCCTGACGACCGCGACCGTCTCGAACACGATTTGCGATCCCGAGGTCGAAACTCCCCTCGACGCGCAGCCCATCGATCCGCCGACGCTCTCGATGACCTTCGCCGTCAACGACAGCCCGTTCGCGGGCAAGGACGGCGACAAGGTGCAGAGCCGGGTCATCCGTGAGCGTCTCGAGCGTGAGGCCGAAGGTAATGTTGCCATCCGCATCTCCGAAAGCGCCGAACGTGACGCCTTCGAGGTCGCTGGACGCGGCGAACTTCAGCTTGGTGTCGTCATTGAAACGATGCGCCGGGAGGGTTTCGAACTGTCGATCAGCCGCCCACGCGTTCTGTTCCGTGATGGCCCCGATGGCCGGGAAGAGCCTTACGAAACCGTCGTCGTCGACGTGGACGACGAGTTCTCCGGAACCGTCGTTGAGAAGATGGCGCTGCGAAAGGCCGAGATGACCGACATGCGCCCGTCGGGCGGCGGCAAGACCCGGCTGACCTTCTCGGCCCCGTCACGTGGCCTGATCGGCTATCATGGCGAGTTCCTGTCCGACACGCGCGGCACGGGCATCATGAACCGGCTCTTCGAAAAATACGGTCCCTATAAGGGCAAGATCACGGGCCGCCCGGTGGGTGTCCTGATCTCCATGGAGCAGGGCTCCGCCGTTCCTTATGCGCTGAACGCCCTCGAAGAGCGTGGTGTCCTGTTCATTTCGCCTGGCGACCCCCTCTATCAGGGTATGGTCATCGGCGAGAACGCCAAGCCTCAGGATATGGAGGTCAACCCGCTGAAGTCGAAGCAGCTGACCAACTTCCGCGCTACTGGCAAGGATGACGGGATCCGCTTGACCCCGCCGCGTCGAATGACGCTCGAACAGGCCATCGCCTACATTCAGGACGACGAGCTGGTCGAGGTCACGCCGAAGGCGATCCGACTTCGTAAGCGTCATCTCGATCCGCACGAGCGGAAGAAGGCATCCCGCCGGGTCGAAGGATAAGACTCGCCTATGCGCGCCGAACAGAGTCGTCTTTGCGACGGAATGTGCGGCACCGAGATTGCGAGACGGCGCGAAGCCGCTACACTGTTGCCTAATGGCAACTAATGTCGACAAGCTTGCACGCACGCCACCCGGAGGAGGTGCGCAGGGCGGTCAGGTACGTCGTCGTCTCAGCCGCCTTGCCGGTCGCGTAGAGCAATATCCGCGCCTCGAAATTGCGATGGGCCTGTTGTCGCTCGCCGGCATGCTCGTGGCCTGGTTGCTATTGACCGGGCAGTTGGAAACGCAACAGCTCGGCGCCCCGTGGCGCACCGCCTTGTTCGTCGCTGTTCTCCTGCCGCTGATGGGTGTCCTCATCCTCGTCGCGAGGAGACTGGCCGTCCTCTATCTCGAGCGGCGTAGGAAACTTCAGGGCGCACGGCTGCATGTCCGCCTCGTCGGCCTCTTTGCCGGCCTCGCCGCGGTCCCAACGCTACTCGTCGTGACGTCGGCGTCACTTCTCTTCCAGGCTGGCACGGAATTCTGGTTCTCCGACCGTGCGCAGACAGTCCTCGAGAACGCCGAAGAGGTCGCAGAGGCCTATGTCGAGGAAAACCGTGAGCGCATCATCGGCGACATCGTCGCAATGGGCGGCGACCTTTACAGTTATGCCAACGATTATGGGGTCGACGATCGACTGTTTTTCGAAGGGATAAGTTGGCAGCTCGCCGCTCGAAATCTCACCGAAGCCATCGTGTTTCGCGTCGACCCGGACAACGGAACTGTCGACATAATCGGCTCGTCGGGCGTCGATGGGAGCCTTGGGGAAGAGGCCGTCATCCGCGAACGGATCGACGCCGCGGACCTCGCCCGCGCGCAAGATGGCGAAGCGGCCATCATCGAGGGAAGGGACGATCGCATCGAAGCGATCGTCAGCTTGAGCCCCGTCTCGGAGCTTTTTCTTTACGCCAGCCGGACCGTCGATCCGAGCGCGGTCCAAGCCGCGGACCGGGCGACGAATGCCCGCAGCGAGTATCAGCAGCTCCTCGCCAACAGCGAGGACATCCAGTGGCGCTTCAATCTCCTACTAGGTGGCGTCGCCCTACTTCTTCTCGTAATCTCAATTCTTTCCGCCCTTTGGCTCGCCAATCGCCTTACCGCACCGATTGGCCGCCTCGCCGCCGCGGCAGAGCGCGTTGGCTCCGGCGACCTCGCCGCGCGCGTGCCTGTTCGCGGCAGTCCTGACGAGCTCGGTCTCCTCGCGCGAACCTTCAATCGCATGGCGCGCGAGCTTGAGTCACAGACAGACGCCCTTGTCGCGGCAAACGCCAGCGCCGAAGAACGGCGGCAGTTCATCGAGACGGTGCTGGAGGGCGTTTCGGCTGGCGTCATATCCGTCGACCGTATCGGCCTTATCGAGCTCGTATCTACGTCGGCGGAGGCGCTTCTCGACTGCACGGAAACGGAATGGCTGCGCCGTCCTTTGGGAGAGGTCGTTCCCGAGTTCGAACCGCTTCTGTCGCAAGCACGCGGCGGCATCGCCGCTCAGAAGGAAGTTCGGCTTCAACGCGGCGAGGACGTCCAAACGCTTCTCGTCCGGGCGGGGCCCGTTCCCGGCGGCGTCGGCGGCTATGTCCTTACCTTCGACGACGTCTCCGCACGGCTCGCCGATCAACGCCGCGCTGCATGGGCGGATGTGGCGCGTCGCATAGCGCACGAGATCAAAAATCCGCTAACCCCGATCCAGCTTTCCGCCGAACGTCTTCAGCGCCGCTACGGCGCGAAGATAGAAGAAGATGCGGAGACTTTCTCCAAACTTACCAGCACAATCGTCCGGCAAGTCGGCGACCTACGGCGCATGGTAGACGAATTCTCGTCCTTCGCACGAATGCCGAAGCCCCGGTTCGAGCCTGAGCCGCTCGTCGAACTCGCCAAGCAGCAGATCTTCCTTCAGGAGGTAGGCAACGCCGAGATCGACTACACTCTGACGGCACCCGACACCTTCGAGCCAATCGTTTGCGACCGCCGACAGATCGCACAGGCGCTGACCAACCTGTTGAAGAACGCAGCCGAGGCCATTGAGAGCTCAAACAAAATCGACGAAGGCGAAGGTAAGATTTCATTGGAAATTTCTGAGGAGCGGGATTGGGTACAAGTCACCGTATGCGACAATGGCCCCGGCATGCCTGCACAACTGAAAACACGCGCCACCGAACCCTATGTCACCACACGCGACAAAGGCACCGGGCTCGGTCTCGCAATCGTCTCGAAAATCGTCGAGGAACATGAGGGTCGAATGACCTTTGAAGACTTGCCCGAGGGGGGCACCTGCGTTCGCATGAGTTTCGACCGCGTCCGGCTGGAAAGCCATCTAAGCGAGGGGCGTCACATCGATGCGGACCATAAGCGCGCGAAGGAAACCGCCTGATGCCCCTCGATATTCTCGTCATCGACGACGAACAGGACATTCGCGAACTCGTCGCCGGTGTGCTTGAGGATGAAGGCTATGAGGCCCGTTCGGCGGCAAATAGCGACGCGGCCTTCGAGGCGGTCGCCGAGCGCAAGCCGTCCCTCGTGATCCTCGACATCTGGCTGCAAGGCTCGCGTCTCGACGGGATCGAGATCCTGGAGGCGCTGAAGCAAAAGCATCCGGAGTTGCCGGTCGTGATGATTTCGGGCCACGGCAATATCGAAACCGCCGTCGCGGCCATCAAACGCGGGGCTTACGATTTCATCGAAAAGCCGTTCCAGGCCGAGGAACTGATCGTCACCGTCGCGCGCGCAACCGAGGCCGAAC
>JBAUIQ010000242.1:0-3097 GCA_049683075.1 Pacificimonas sp. | reverse complement strand
ATGATGGCCTTGGCCGACTGCGCGATAATGGTTGGCCCGCCTGCCGCGCCGACGGCGAAATAGACCTCGCCGGACGGCTTGTAGACGATGGTCGGGGCCATGGAGCTGCGCGGGCGTTTGCCGGGCGCCGCCGCATTGGCGGCGGGGCGTCCGTCGACGATGGGGCGGAAGCTGAAATCGGTCAGCTCGTTGTTCAGGAAATAACCGTTCGCGGTCAGGCCGGATCCGAAGACGCTTTCGATCGTCGACGTCAGCGATGCGACATCGCCGTCCCGGTCGGCCGCGACGAAGTGCGATGTGCCGCCGTCCGGCGGGCTAACCACCTGTGCGACATCGGGCGCGCCGACCGGTGTGCCGGCTTCGACCTCTTCCGCCGCCTTGCCAGCATTGATGCGCATGCCGCGTTGCCGTGTGTAGGCTTCGGCGATCAAGCCCTCGGCGGGCACCACCACGAAGTCGGGATCGCCGATATACTTCTCCCTGTCGGCGAAGGCGAGGCGCATGGATTCGGCGATCACATGCCATGTCGTCGGATCGTCCGGCCCCATAGAAGCAAGATCGAAACGCTCCAGCTGTTTCAGCATGGCGATTACTGTCGTCCCGCCGGATGACGGGGGCGGCATGCCGCAGACTTTATAACCGCGATAGTTGCCGCAAAGCGGGTCGCGCCATTCCGCGGAATAGTCCGAGAGGTCGGCCGTCGTCATCATTTGCGGCGCGACGGGCGCGTTCGTGACGGTATCGACGATCCTCTGCGCGGAGCGGCCTGTGTAGAAACTGTTCGGCCCATCGGCGGCGATCCTTGTGAGAAAGTCGGCGAGTGCGGGATTGGTGAGCCGCGTGCCGACAGGCTTCGGCGTGTCTGCGGCGGTGTAGAAGGTCGCCTTTGCCCAAGGCATGACCGTCGCCCGGTCCGCCCGCCCCTCGAGCATGTCGTAAAGCCGGGGACTCATGATCCAGCCGTCACGCGCTAGTCGGATCGCGGGATCGAACAAGCGGCTCCATGGTAGCTTGCCGAAACGCTTATGCGCCTGCTCCATCAGACGTATGTTGCCGGGGACGCCGACCGACATGCCACCCGTCTGGGAGGCGCGGTACGGCTTCGGTTCACCATTTTCGTCGAGAAACATGTCGGGCCGCGCCGCCGCAGGGGCCGTCTCGCGGCCATCGAGGGCAAAGGTCCGCCCGCTTTCGGCGTCATGATAGATCAGGAAGCCGCCCCCACCGATCCCGGAAGATTGCGGCTCGACAACCGTCAGCGCGAGGAGTGTTGCGAGCGCCGCGTCCGCCGCGCTTCCACCCGCGCGCAGAATTTCCGCTCCCGCAGCGGCCGCGTCCGGGTGCGCGGCAGAGACGAGGGCATCATAGCTGCCTTCGACGTCAGCAATCGAGGACGGAGGCGCGCTCGCTGTGTCCGCCTGAGGTGCCGGTAGCGCGCAACCGGCGAAGATGGCGATCGGAAGCAGCGCGAGGAGGGTCGGTCGTTTCATGGCTGTTCCTCTAGTGTCGCTTGCCGTGTCTGGACAATGGCGATGGTGAGAGGATCGCGCGCAGATCAGGCGTCGACACCTACAGCCTCCGCGACGCTCGCAAATCCATCTACTTTCAGCAGCGCCGACAGGTCCTTCGCAATCCGGGCGGGCAGGCCCGGCCCGGCATAGATCATTGCCGTATAAAGCTGGATCAGGCTCGCGCCCGCCCGAATCCGAGCATAGGCGTCGACCCCGCTCGCGATTCCGCCCGCAGCAATGAGCGGCAGTGAGGTGCCGACGGCCTCCCGAAAGGCGACGAGACGATCGTGCGCCTTTTCCTTCAGCGGTTGTCCACTAAGCCCGCCCGCTTCGGTCTTTGCCTCTCCAGAGAGATTTTCCCGCCTGTCGACGGTCGTATTGGAAACGATGAGGGCGTCGATACCGCCCGCGATCGCCACCTCGGCGATGTCCGCAATCTCCCGATCAGTCAGGTCGGGCGCGACCTTTACAAACAGCGGGACGGTGCGTCCGTCGCGCGCTGCAAGCGATCGCCCGATCAGCTCGGCCAGAGCGTCCCTAGACTGAAGATCACGCAGGCCGGGGGTGTTCGGGCTCGAGATGTTGATGGTCAGATAATCGGCGATAGGGGCCGCCTTCCGAACGCCGATTTCATAGTCCGCAATCCGATCGGTGGAGTCCTTGTTCGCGCCGACGTTGATGCCAATGAGGCCGCCAGCCATCTGGCCCGCGCCCTCCCAATGTCGCTTTCTCAAACGCTTGATCGCTTCGTCGATACCGCCATTGTTGAAGCCAAGACGATTGATGACAGCGCGGTCCTCAGGAAGGCGGAAGATACGCGGCTTCGGATTGCCCGGTTGCGGCCTCGGCGTCAGCGTGCCGACCTCAACGAAGCCGAAGCCTAGCCCGATCAAATTGCGCGGCGCGCGCGCGTCTTTGTCGAAACCGGCTGCCAATCCGATGGGATTGCGAAAATTAAGTCCGGCGACCGTCGTCCGCAACACCGGGTCGTCGTGCGGTTTCCCCGGCACGAACCCTTTTTCGAGCGCTGCAATCGTCAGGTCGTGCGCACGCTCCGGGTCGAGCTGGAAGAGAAGGGGGCGGATGAGCCCGAATGCAGCTGCCATGAGAACAGCGCATAGCGACTCCGCCCGTCTGGCCACAAGGGCGCGCCAGGGCTAGGGACGTAACAATTGTCCTCAAAACGATGGAAATTATCGACAATGCGCCTGCCTGCTTTTGCCCTGCTCACGACCGCCGCAGCCCTGCTCGCAGGATGTTCGACAAGCACAATATCGACGACCGCGCCCGCGTCGCAGCCAGGGGCGGAAGCCGAAGTCGCGGAAGGGCGCGACGACGCAGCTCTCAACGCATTCTTCGATCGCTATAACGACGCCGTATTGGCGCGGTCGCCGCTGACGAAAAGCTATCGCGGGATCATCGACGCCGACTATGGCCTCTGGGGCGATTTCTCCGATGCGGCGGAGGTTGCGGACTACCAGGAGGACCAGCGTTTCCTGTCGGAAATGCGGGATCGCTTCGGAAATGCGGTTTTGTCCGAGGATGCACGACTGTCCTATCGCCTGTTCGAGCGGATGATGGAGCGC
>JBAUIQ010000241.1:0-1584 GCA_049683075.1 Pacificimonas sp. | reverse complement strand
TGTGTTCTAGCCGAAGGCCCTGTAACGCTTTCCTAGCGCCGTCCGAAACCCTATCTCGTGGTCACTATGCGCTTCTTCTTTTTCGCCTGCCTCGTCGTTTTTGCGGCTGCGACGGCCAATGCGCAGGCTTTGGTCGTAAATCCTTATACTCAGGTGAAGCTGCAGGCCGGGCCGGATGTGGCAGAGCGTCGAACGCTGGCCGTCGTCATGACGCCGGCCGATGGTTGGCACACCTACTGGAAGAATCCGGGCGGAGCAGGCGTCGAAAGTCGACTCGACTGGACGCTACCTGCGGGCGCGGAGCTTCTCGGCGAGACGCGCTATCCGGTCCCCTCTCGGTTCGTCGTGTCCGGGATCATGAATTACGTATACGAAGGCGAAAACGCGCTTCTCGTCGATGTCAAAAATCTGCCGTCCGATCCTGCCGCGCCGATAGCTCTGACCATAGACTATCTGGTCTGCGACGACGAAATATGTGTTCCGGAAACCGCGTCTCTATCGACGACGCTCGGCGAGATTGGCGTCGATAACGCGACGATCGCTCGACATGAATCCAGGCAGCCGGTTGACGATGGCCTGACGGGGACCTTCGCCATCGGCGAGGACGCGGTTCGCACAGCGGTCGATGTCCCCAATGGAACCGGCCTGACAGACGCATATTTCTTTCCGGAACCGGACGGCGTCATCGACTATAATCAACCGCAAGTCGCCTCCGTCGACGGCAACACTGTCTACCTGACGGCGACCGCCGGATATAATCCTGACGTTGCCGATGTTCGGGGTATATTGAAGCTCTTCTACGGCGAGAACACCGCCGGTTCGCTGGTCACCCTGTCGGAGGGTGACGTCCGAGTTGCGGGGGCGGCCCTATCCGGCGCAATGAGTTCTGGACCGAACACTGGTTTTTCCGAAGGGCAGGCAAATGGCGTTTCTGCGCTCGCAGCCTTCGGATTGGCGCTTCTTGGCGGCATCATTCTCAATCTTATGCCTTGCGTGTTTCCGATCCTCAGCCTGAAGACGATCAGCCTGGCGAAGGGCGGCGCCTCCCCTGCCGCCGCGCGACAGGAAGCCAGCTTCTATACGGTGGGCGTGGTGCTCACGGTTGTCGCGCTCGGCAGCCTACTGCTCGTTTTGAGGGCGGGCGGCGCCAGCATCGGCTGGGCGTTCCAGCTACAGGATCCACGCGTCGTCGGCGGACTGTTCCTTCTTGTGACAGCGATCGCGCTCAACCTCGCGGGTCTCTACGAGCTGCCGAGCGTCTCGCTGAGCGGCGATGGCCGTGCGGCGGCGGGCGGCAAGTCCGGCTCCTTCTGGACGGGTGTTCTCGCCGCTGTCGTGGCGACACCGTGCACCGGGCCGTTTATGGGCGCTGCACTCGGCGCCGCGCTGGTCCTCAGCGGACCTGCGGCCATTGCGATTTTTGCAGGCCTCGGGCTGGGCCTTGCTCTGCCCTTCCTCTTGATTGGGTTCGTACCCGCCCTCCGCGACCGACTGCCGAAACCCGGTCCCTGGATGCAAACGATGAGGCGCGTGCTTAGCGTCCCCATGTTCGCCACGGCGCTTGCACTTGCCTGGGTGCTCGGC
>JBAUIQ010000240.1:0-3596 GCA_049683075.1 Pacificimonas sp. | reverse complement strand
GCGCAGGCCGAAAGCAGCAGAAGCGTGGAAACAGCGCGTTTCATTCGGCTGGCTCCGTCGCTCGGTTCGTCCCGTCGTCCTTTACCTCTTTCTCACCCTTGTCTTCCTCGTCCTTGCCCACAAGACGGCGGCCAGCATCGCCCATCTTTCGCGCGAGGACGTAAAGAGCCGGCGTGAACATCGTGCCGAAAATCGTCACGCCGATCATGCCGAAGAACACGGCGACACCGAGCGCCTGGCGCATTTCCGCGCCCGCGCCGGAAGCAATGACCAAGGGAAAGACGCCTAAGATGAAGGCCATGCTCGTCATCAGGATCGGACGAAGGCGTTGCTTCGCGGCCTTCTCCGCAGCCGTCAGCAGGTCGTCGCCATCGTCCTCGTTCTGCTTTGCAAACTCGACGATCAGAATGGCGTTCTTCGTCGACAGCGCCACGAGCACGATGAAGCCGATTTGCACCAGAATGTTATTTGCCAGCCCCATGATCTCGACACCGACGATGGCCGCAAGCAGGCAGAGTGGGACGATCAGGATGACAGCAAATGGCAGAACGACGCTTTCATACTGGGCGGCGAGCAACAGAAAGACGAACACCACCGAGAGCACGAAGATGAATATGATCGTATTCCCAGCCTGCTTTTGCTGAAAGGCGAGCTCGGTCCATTCATATGCGAAGCCGGAGGGCAGGGTCTCGTCCGCAAGCCGCTCCATTGTTTCCAGCGACTGTCCACTGGAGAAGCCCTGCGCGGTTTCGCCTTGCAGTTCAGCCGAAGGGTAGAGATTGAACCTCACGACACGATAGGGTCCGCTTTCGTCTTCCAGATCCATGACTGCGCCGAGCGGGACCATCGCGCCAGACGATGATCTCGTGCGGAGTTGTTCGATATCGGGCCGGTCGTCGCGATAAGGCGCGTCGCCCTGCGCCGTAACGCGAAAGGTTCGCCCGAGGTAATTGAAATCGTTGATGTAGGTCGACCCTAGATAGGTGCCGAGCGTGCTGAAGACGCTTTCAACCGGCACGCCGATCTGTTCGGCGCGCTCACGGTCTACATTCGCGGCCAGGCGCGGGGTGCGCGTATTGTAGGTCGAGAAGACGCTGGTCAGCCCTTCCTCCTGATTGGCGACGCCCATCATCTGCTGCGTCACCTTCTCGAGCGCGCCATAGCCTTGCCCGCCACGGTCCTCGATCATCATCTTGAAGCCACCACCGGTGCCGATCCCACTGACAGCAGGCGGCTCGATGACGAGAACATTTCCAGCCGTAATTTTCCCAAAGGCTTCGCGCAGCTCGTTCGCCACTTCTGGCGCACGCTTTCGCTCACCGAAGTCTTTCAACGTGACGAAGGCGGCGGCCGCATTGGAGGCGTTCGTGAATGTGGCGCCATTGAAGCCAGCAAACGCGACGGCCTGATCCGTATCCTCGTTCGCCAAGGCAAGATCGATAACATCTTGCAGGACTTCGTCGGTCCGCTGCAGCGAGGATCCCGGCGGCAACTCGATAGCCGTGATCAGATAACCTTGGTCCTGTGAAGGGATGAAGCCCGTTGGGACTTCGTAAAAGCGCCAAGCGGTCAGACCGATCAGCACGGCATAACAGATCATGACCGCCGTCAGCGCCCTGACGCTGCGACAGCTGAAAGTCGCATATTTCTCGGTCAGCCAGTCGAGCCCATTGTTGAATCGGCAAGCATATCGATTGATCCAAGTGCGCCAGCCTTTGTGCGTTTCCCGCGATTCATTCGGATCATCATTCATTTCGGGCAGTAAGAGACGCGCGGCGAGGGCCGGGGAGAGCGTAAGCGAGACGATCGTGGAAACGGTGGTCGCGCTGACGATGGTGAGTGCGAACTGACGATAAAACTGTCCGGAAATTCCGGGCACGAAGGCGGTCGGGATGAAAACGCCCCAAAGGACGAGCGTCGTTGCGACCAGCGCTCCCGACACTTCATCCATCGTCCGCTTCGCTGCCTCCAACGGGCCGACGTCGTCTTCCTTCATCACACGCGCGATGTTCTCGACGACAACAATGGTATCGTCGACGACGATCCCGATCGCGAGGATTAAGCCGAAGAGCGACAGGTTGTTCACGGAGAACCCGAACAGCGCCATGCCCGCGATTGCCCCCGCCAAAGACACCGGGATGGCTAAGATTGGCAGGATCGCTGCCCGCCAGCTTTGGAGGAAAAGCAGCATCACCACCGCAACAAGGACGAGCGCCTGGATCAACGTCGATTGCACCGCGCCAATCGATGCGCGGACATATTCGGTCGGATTATACGCGATGTTGAAATCGAGACCGGGCGGGAAATCCGCGCGCGCCGCGTCAAGCTCTGCAAGGACGGCATCTGCGGTCGTAAGCGCGTTCGCCCCAGGCAGCTGCGTAATCGCGAGCGCGGCCATCTCGTCGTCATTCAGATAGGCATTTGTCCTGTAGCTTTCCGCGCCCAGCTCGATGCGCGCCACGTCGCGCAGACGGACAAGCCCACCATCGGCCGCTCGGTTCACGATGATGTTTCCGAACTCTTCGGTGCTGTTCAGGCGTCCGTCGGTTTGGATGCCAAGTTCGAAGGCGTTTCCACCGGTATTGAAGGGCGGCTGACCGATCGCGCCCGCAGCGGCCTGCACATTCTGCGCCCGGACGGCGCCTATAATCTCGTCGACGGTCAGGTTCCGGTTCGCTGCCAGACCCGGATCGACCCAAATGCGCATATTATAGTCGCGGCCACCGAAAACTTGAACGTTGCCGACCCCGTCGAGCCGCAGGAGCCTGTCATTCAGCTGCAGGACGGCGTAGTTCGAAATATACTGCCGATCGAGACTGTCATCCGGCGATAGCAGGTTGACGACCATCAGGAGATCGGGCGATGATTTTCGAACCGTGACGCCGATATCGCGCACTTGTTGGGGCAGGCGAGGCTCTGCAGTTGCGACGCGGTTTTGCACCAGCACCTGCGCTTGGTCGACGTCGGTGCCCTGCGCGAAGGTGACGTTGATCGACACCACGCCATCGCCGGTCGACGATGACTGCATGTAGATCATGTCCTCGACACCGTTGACCGCTTCCTCGATCGGTGCCGCGACGGTCTCTGCGAGCGTCTCCGCCGTGGCGCCTGCGAAGGTTGCGCTAATCGTCACCTGCGGCGGCGCGATTTCGGGATATTGGGAGACCGGGAGCGATGGGTAGGCGACAGCCCCGGCGATGATGATGATGATGGAGATGACCGCCGCGAAGATCGGCCGGTCAATGAAGAAGCGAGAGAAGCTCACTGGCCGCCGGTCTGCGCGGACGCTGGGTCCGGCGGCTCTGCGGCCTGTGCGGTGGGTGACTGTTCACCGTCGCGCGTTTCGATCTCTCCGTCCTGCGGCGTGACCTTCATTCCAGGTTGCACGCGCGTCAGGCCGTCCATGACGATCCTTTCCGTGGGTGCCAAACCATCCCTGATCACCCGCAAGCCCTCGACCATCGGCCCGGTGACGACTTCGCGAGTGGCGATCTCGTTTTTACCATTCACTGTATAGACCAGCCGTCGGCTTTGATCGGTTACAATGGCTTCGGCAGGTACGAGCAGGGCCTGATAATAGCCCGAACCCAAAAGGC
>JBAUIQ010000239.1:0-3521 GCA_049683075.1 Pacificimonas sp. | reverse complement strand
CAATAGCTCCGCCAGCGCTTCACGCCGTCCCGCCCGCATGCTGCACTGCAACATCGATGCTGGATGCGCATATGGGGGAGGGGAGGGCGGATGTCAATTACAACGAAAGCGCTGAAATTCAGGAGAGTATTTTATGGTATGAAAATGGCCAAAATGAACAGTATCATCTTTCTCCAAATCAGCGGTGCCAGTTGCCCGTATCAAACTTGCGCAATTTTATTCGCATAGGTAACGTAAAGAAGAGGAACTTCGGGTACGGGGGTGGCCATGAAGAGAGTCAATATTGTTCGGTTGGCCGGATTTTTCTTCGCGATCGTTTGCGCGTCATTTCCGCTGCAGGCAAGCGAAGGTCACGAGCAGTCGGAACGCACAACTCTTCAAAGGTCTGCGGAAATTTTCCGTGCAAACGCACGAGATGCGAACACTCTGGCGGAGGAGTTGGAGGAGCAGGCGGACCAGACCGATGCGTTCATCAAGTCCTTACGTGCACGTCTCGGGCGGCTTACTGGAAACAGGCGGGTTCAGTTGGCCGAGCTGATCGACCCTCTTGTGCGGCAGAGAGATGATGAGCGAGAGCGCGCTGCGACAGCGGCCAGCCGAGCGGCGGAACTGAAGGCGAAGGCCGATATTGCCGAACGGGCTGTGACCATGCTGCTTGCGGATGCCGACAGTGACGAATCTTTGTCTGCGGAAGCGGCGATCAACACAACTGCTCCGCCAGGCCCAAGTCCCCCGCAGGACGACCAGCAACGGATGCCGCTGTCGGGGTCTCTGGCATTTGGCAGCCGGGTCGCCTGCATTATCGCGAACCCGTGGCTGATCGCAAAAGATCAGACGCTCTCCAAAGGCACTGACCTTTGCACCCGACTCCATCAAAAGTCCGAGATATCTGCGAATGGGGCAAAAAGCCCGTTCCTTGACAAGGCCGAGTGGAAAGAAAGCGGTGACGGCCGGTTCTCCACTAAAGCATCAATTGACGTCAGCCAGGAGGCGGGCGAAACCGTGGCTGCGGCCTTGCCTTCTGATTTTGCCGAACCCGGAGGGATTCCGATCTCTGGTGTTTCGCTGACCGCTGCGGAGACGGGAACGCGACTTGGCTTAAAGATTTCCGTACCGCGTGGTGGCAAATGGTTGACGTGCAATGAGTACGTCGCCGCACGTTGTGACGGAAACACAAAGCGTCTAAATCATGACCAAGGCTACCTGAATTCCTACTCTTTTGGCGTATCAACGGAATCAAAGGAAAAATTTGCGGAACTGTTCGGCGGCGGTAGCGGATTCGACGACGATGTACGCGGCAGCTTTGGATATACGCACACGCGCTACGAGAAGCGCTCTCCTAAGCAAATTCTGGATGACCTGAATTCTGCAGAGAAAAAGCTGCGCGAAAACTGCCTGAAGGCGAGGGGTTCGTCCATTTCGCGGCCCATCGATCTTGGTATTGAGGCATCCTGCACGGGTGAGGCATTGCGTAAATGGGTGGTCGCCGATGGCGATGATGAAGACAAAGCATTGCTGCAGAATGCCGTCTGGGGGCATAAACGTCCTGAGATGAAGCTCGGCGGGGCCGTCGAGATTGGCTATCAGGCCTTTGATTTCCGTGATTTTGGCAGCACCGAACCTGATCAACTGGACGAAACGCAGCCTTTCGGTAGAACACGCAATCAAAACGCCGAGCTTGTTTGGGAACTTTCCGCAAGTGCCGGATGGTTTCATGCCTTCGACGAGGATGAAGAGGCGCGACTCTATGGAGGGTTTGTTGCCGAGTTCGGTCGTAAATTCGATTATGCGGACGATAATCGTAATCAGATCCGCTGCCCCGCCGCGGAGATCGGGGAAACCATTATTTCGTGCCAGACGCTCAACACGGGTCCGCCCGTCAAGAATATGTACTATCGAGTTGGTCTGGAAGGGAAACGTACCTTTGCGCTTCCCTTTGTCGGCGACGTCGCTGTTGCACCGCGATTCACCTACGATCTCGACGACGATCAAGTCAGAATCGAGATGCCAATGCTGTTCGTCAAGAACGACAAGAAGCAGCTTTTCGCAGGATTGCGTGTGTCGGGTGAGGCCGCGGGGAACGATCCCGAAGACCTCAGCGTGGGTCTCTTTATATCGACCCCATTTCAGCTGGAGTAATGAAGGCATCGATCCCTTCCGGGCCGACCCGAACTGTCAGTCGAGAGGATAGGCAGTCGAGTTTACCGCAAAAGCCAAAGCTGCGCTCTGCCATTTGATACGCGCAAGTCTCGCCTTGGGCCTCAAGGCGCTCTATGCGCCCGCCCGCTCGCCGGGTATCTCGATGCGAGACACCGTCTCTTTCTCGTCGGACGTAACATCGATCGTGCCGCCACGCGCGCTGACGATCTCCGACACGATATAGAGGCCAAGGCCGAGGCCGTTCCGGCTCTCTTTCGGCTTGCCGCGAAAGAAGGGCTGGAACAGCTGCGCCCGCACTTGTTTGGGGATGGGCGTTCCGTTGTTTTTCACTTCGATCACGAAACGATCGTCTTCCGGTTTCGCAAACACGCGTACCGATCCGGGCTCGCCATGTTCGAGGGCGTTTGCCACGAGGTTCGAAACGACCTGCTGCATTCGGCCTTTGTCGCACCAGACTGGTTCCGAAATGTTTATATCGGTGGCAATCGCGACGCCGTCCGAGGCAAGGGTGAGTTCGCCGACGACTTCGTGGATCGCGAGACCGAAATCGGCGTGCTTCTTGATTTCGAGACCGATCCCATCACCAAGGCGCGCACGTGCGAAATCCATCACGTTGCCGATCAGGCCATCCATGCGCGTGACGCTGCTGCGCATCTGTTCGAAGATCGACGCGACCGCCGGGTCGTCGATCCGTCTTTCAAGAAGGCGTACGCCCGCCGCAAAGCCAGCGAGCGGATTTAGTAAATCATGCCCGAGAATCGCTAGGAACTGATCGCGGAGGTGGCGTTCATGGTCCTGGGACGCGATCCGCTCGATCCTCTCCCGTTCGGCTGTGATGTCACGGGCCGAGCAGAAACAGCTGCCGTCCTCCGGAACGGCGACCCATGATAGCCAAAGATAACGGCCATCCTCGTGTCGGTACCGGTTCTCGAACCTCAATACGGGCTCTCCCCCGGTAAGGGTGGCAAACGCGGCATTGGAGCGCTCGACATCGTCCGGATGAAGGAATTTCGCGTAGGGCCGCCCGACCATATCATTTCGCGACCAGCCGAGTGTCGACTCCCAGGCCGGGTTCACTGCCTTGAATGTGCCATCCGTGTTCACGGTGCTAAGAAGGTCAGGCGAAACCCGCCAGGTGAGGCTGGCTTCCTGTTCCGACGGATCCATGCGTTTCGCCCCTTCCCCGCCGTCCTGACTATGAGAAACCGGCCGGACACTCCCGCGAGCCGCAATTGCAGCTATGTTGATCGTAAATCAGCAAAAAATCGGCCCGAGTCAAACTGAAGAATATGTCGCGCCGGCGCCTCTGTCGCCAACCCAGGTTAGTCACGATGTAAGCCGATACGCGATCAGTTCAGGAC
>JBAUIQ010000238.1:0-6654 GCA_049683075.1 Pacificimonas sp. | reverse complement strand
CGCGACCACCTTCGTTGAGTAGGCGCGCGTGAAGGCCGTGGCAGGTGACGCGACCGTTCTCGCGTTACACGGACCCCGCGCCGATGACGGCCCGATTTCAGGCGTTGTTCCTGTTCTGAATTCCATTGAGCAGCTCGCACACTGGCGCGCCCACGGACGCGGAACGCCATGTGACGTCATGGTGGATACCGGCATGAACCGCCTCGGCATCGACTGGCGTGAAATCTCCACCGATATGCTCGATGACCTCAACGTGGGAACCATTCATTCCCATCTCGCCTGCGCAGACGACCCTACCAATCCGTTGAACGAAGCGCAGCTCGCGCGCTTCAGGGAGATTGTGCGCGATTTTCGCGCGGTCAGGCCGGATGTGAACGCAAGCCTTTGCGGATCGGGAGGCATCTGCCTTGGCGAAGACTATATTTTCGATCTGACACGCCCAGGGTTGGGCCTTTACGGCGGTGTTCCCAACCCGACAGCGGAAGGCGAGCTTGAGCAAGTCGTTCGCCCGATCGCGGAAATCATTCTGATACGAGAGGTGCGAAAGGGCGATAGCGTGGGGTACGGAGCGACCTGGACCGCCGAGGCGGACACGCGTGTTGCGACAATGAACATTGGATATGCAGACGGCGCACCAGTGATTTTCTCAAACTTGGCATGCGCGAACTTATCTGGTGAACGATGTGCGATCGTCGGGAGGGTCTCAATGGACTTGATGACGATCGATATCGGCACCATTCCCGCCGCGCCCGGCGACGAGGTCGAACTTAGCTTTCGCTTGCCCGAAGCCGCCGCCTTGTCGGGTCGCACGCAATATGAGCTTTTGACCGGGCTCGGCAGTCGTTATCAGCGCCGCTACCGATGACGGATCTCCTTACCAACACTTTGGCCAAGCCGGGCCGGATGACGATCGCGCTATTCGCGCAGCTCGGGCGACTGGTGGTGTTCGCGGGCCGCGCAATCTGGGCTTCGCTGCGCCCCCCATATTATCCGCTGCGCTTCCTCGAACAGCTTGTCATCATCGGTTATTTTAGCTTGCCGGTTGTCGGCCTGACCGCGCTCTTCACAGGTGCGGCGCTGGCGCAGCAAATCTACGTTGGCGGCTCGCGCTTCAACGCGGAGGCGACCGTCCCCGCCGTGACCGTCATTGCCATGGTGCGCGAACTCGCGCCGGTCCTTGGCAGCCTGATGGTCGCGGGACGCGTCTCTTCGGCCATGGCCGCGGAACTCGGGACGATGAAAGTGACAGAGCAGATCGATGCGCTCGTCACGCTGCGCACCGATCCGTTTCAGTTTCTCGTGGCGCCACGCGTTGTCGCCGCGACGCTGGTCATGCCGCTCCTGATGCTCGTCGCGAATGCCATCGGTGTCATGGGCGGCTATCTTCTCTCCGTCTATCGTCTCGGCTTCAACGCAGCCAATTATCTCGATACGACCCGCGCCTTTCTTGAGGTCGACGATGTCGTCTCATCTATGGTGAAGGCGGCAGTGTTCGGCTTCATCCTTGCGCTCATGGGCTGTTTTCATGGCTATAACACCTCCGGCGGCGCGGCGGGCGTTGGGCGCGCAACGACGAACGCGGTCGTCTCGGCCTTCCTCCTCATCCTTCTCGCCAACCTCTTCATTACCGTGATCGTCTTCGGATGAAGGGCGCGTCGATCGAACTGGCGGGCGTCCGCAAGAGCTTCGGCGAGAAGATCGTCCTCGATGGTGTCAATCTCGGTGCTCGGGCCGGTGAGAGCCTCGTCATTATCGGCGGCTCCGGCGCGGGGAAGTCCGTGCTTTTGAAGACCGTCCTTGGTCTGATCCCGCTCGATACGGGCACGATCATGATCGACGGCGTCGACATGACAGACGCGGATAGCGACGCCCGCGAGGATGTGCGCAATCGCATCGGCATGCTATTTCAGGGCGGCGCGCTGTTCGATTCCCAAAGTGTCTGGCGCAACATTACCTTCGCCCTGACCCAAGGTCGTGCGCGGCGGTCGAAAGAGATGCGCGCGCTCGCCGTGGAGCTTCTGGAAAAGGTCGGCCTTGAAGAGCGCGTCGCCGATCTTCGCCCCGCAGAGATTTCGGGTGGCATGCAAAAGCGCGTCGCCCTCGCCCGCGCCATCGCGGCCAACCCCGACATCATTTTCTTTGACGAGCCGACGACCGGCCTCGACCCCATTCGCGCGAACACGATTAACGAGCTGATCCGCGGCCTTACGACCGATCTCGGCTCGACCGCCGTCACAATTACGCACGATATGGCGTCGGCCAAAATCATCGCCGACCGCGTCGCCATGCTGCACGAAGGCCGGATCGTCTGGTCCGGCCCGGTCGAGGAACTGGAATCGAGCGGCAACCCCCTGGTCGACCGCTTCGTCCACGGTCGCAGCCACTGACCGCAGCCATTGACCACAGCCCGCAGATCATCGGGTTGGATCACGTCCAGCTTGCGATGCCTACAGGCGGCGAAGCGAAAGCGCGGATGTTCTTCAAAGACCTGCTCGGCATGACGGAACTCGCCAAGCCTGAAACCCTGTCACCACACGGATGCTGGTTCACCAGTGATCCGGTGCAGATCCATGTTGGCAGCGATCCCGACTTCAAACCAGCGACGAAAGCGCACCCCGCGCTCCTTGTCCGCGATTTGCAGACGCTGTCGCAACGGCTGAAAGCCGCCGGATTCCCGGTCACCTTCGACGACCGGCTTCCGGGCTACGACCGCTGTTTCACTGAAGATCCTTTCGGAAACCGCATCGAACTGATGCAGCCGCGGACCTGACCCCCTATATCACCGCGCATGTCGGAAACTCTCTACAATGCGAAGATCCTGCGCCTTGCCGCCTCCGTCCCGCACGATGCGCGTCTGACCGACCCACGGGCGAGCGTTCGCAAGGTGTCACCCGTTTGCGGCAGCCGTGTCACCGTCGACCTCGATCTGGACGGCGATGGGAGGGTGGTCCGGTTTGGGCAGGAAGTCCGCGCCTGCGCGCTCGGGCAGGCATCGGCGGCCATCCTCGGTGAGCGTGTGATGAGCCGGACGGCGGACGAGCTCGTTTCGGACGCAGAGCGCCTCGCTGCCTTCCTGTCCGAGGCGGCGACCCCTCTGCCCGACCATCTGTCCACGCTCGACATTTTCACGCCTGCCCGACCGCACAAGGCGCGCCACGCCTCGATCCTGCTGTCATGGCAGGCGGCGGCAGAGGCGGCTCAGCGTGCTGGGTCGGCGGCGGCCGGGACGACGACATCGACCGTAAACCCACCGCTCGTCGGCGCGTCGTCGTAGCGCGCATCGGTAACAACCACGCGGGTCGACGAGGTCGTCCGGTCGATCTTCGCATACGGAATACGCGACCAGAATAGGAAATCGGCCAGCGGCTTCGATCGCGCTGCGGCCTCGGCGACGACGGCGTCGTCCATCTCGTTTGCGAAAGGCGGCGCGCCGAGCGTCAATTCGGGCGTCGGCAGCAGGCGCGCGACGCCGCCGCCAATGTCACCGGACATCCGGTCACCTACTCGATAAATTATGTCGCGGCGGAACGGGTCGATGGGCGGCGGCGAAGCGATGACCAAGTCCGGCGTGCCGTATCCAGCCGCAATAATGGCATCTGCGGCCCGCGCCTCTGCCACCGCGCTCCCGGCGCCCATCGCGGCGATATAGAGGACCAGCGCGCAGATGCTGACGAGTGCCGGAACACGCGGCGCGCCCTTGCCATGTTTGCGCCGCCTGCGAGACAGCCAGACGCCGAGCGCCAGGACGGTCCACAGCCAGACGTCGATGATGAACAGCGTGTCGCCATAGAACCAGCGATCCGAGAACGGCGCGAGGCAGCGAACGCCGTAGACGTTCAGCCAGTCCAGCATCGGATGCGAAATCGCGCCGATATAGGACAGAATGAGCAGCCTTTTGAAATTGACGGGCACGCGCTTCTCGGGCCGCTTTCCGCGCCGCCCCTGCCAGCGGTCAAAGGCCCACATCAGCGCAGCGAGGACGATCGGAAGGAGGATCAGGCCGAGCGGTCCGTGTGTGATGCCGCGCCGAAATGCCAGATTCTCACCAAAGGCCAGCGCGATCACATCGACATCGGGAAGGTTCGCGGCGATCATCAGCGTCGTCATGCCGAGGCCGGTTTTTTCCTTCAGGCCAGCCTCGCCGAGCACCGCGCCCGCCAATGTATGTGCCAGATTGTCCATTACCCTCGTCGCCCCAACCGCTTGCCGCTTCGAGCGAACGCGCTAAGCATCCGCGGGAAATGGCGGCAAGGCCGCAAGGGCTGAGGGGCAGGAAATATGTGGAAGACGGCGGAATTGCGCTGGTGGTGGCAGGGCGCGCCCGATCCCGCGCTGGCGGCATGGCTCCTTCGAGGTGTCACCCCGGTCGAGGATTTCCGGACCGACCTCTATCTCGCCGACACCGGCCAGGCAGACATGGGCATCAAGCGCCGGGGCCGCGAACGTGTCGAGGTGAAGACGCTCTGCGGTCTCCCCGACATTGCACTGCCGTCCAATATGGAAGGCCAGGCCGAACTTTGGGTTAAGGTCGGGACCGATGCCCTGACGCTCGACGATGAACGCACCCTCGCTGTTGGCAAATCGCGGCGGCAGCGGCACCTCGGTTATGACGACGGCACCTGGAAGGAACTCGGGAACGTCGATGAAGCCGCCCAGGGGATCTCCGCCGAGATCGCGACGATCGACGCCGCAGAAGCGAAATGGGGCACCGTCTGCCTCGAGGCTTGGGGCACGGACGATGATGGGCTGGCCCGACTCCTGCAAAGCGCAATCACTCTCCTCGGCGCATGGCCCGATGCCGTGCCATCCCCGGACATCGTCGGCGGCTACCCCCTTTGGTTGAACGAGCGAACGCGCGCCGCAACGGCGTCGAGTGAAGACGACTAGCTTGCCCGCGTCAAAATAAGAAATGGTGCCCAGAAGAGGACTCGAACCTCCACGTCCATACGGACACTAGCACCTGAAGCTAGCGCGTCTACCAATTCCGCCATCTGGGCACGGCGCGGGCGGGCCCTCTCAGGACGTCCACGGGAGCGGGCGGGAGCTACACGGGCGCACTGTCGCTTGTCAATGCCGCGAGCGGGCGGGTAGGAGCCGTGCCGACATCCCGATCTTCCGACCTCGAAAGTGGCCTAGTCCATGAGCTCCAACGACCTTCAGACGACGGCCACCGACACGAGCCGCCTAACCTCGACGCTGGCGTCGCCGGGGCTTGTCACCGTCTTCGGGGCCGGCGGCTTCATCGGTCGCTACGTCGTGCAGGAACTTGCAAAGCGCGGCGCCCGCATCCGCGCCGCCGTCCGCGTTCCGCACGAAGCCTTCTACCTGAAGCCCTTGGCTGGTCTCGGTCAGCTGGACATCGCGCGCGCCGACGTCACGCATGAAGGCAGCGTGCGGGCGGCCTGCGAGGGCGCGGATGCCGTCGTCAATCTCGTCGGGATCCTCGACGGCGACTTCGAAAGCGTCCAGCTCGGCGGATCGCGCAACGTGGCGGATGCTGCCGCCGACGTAGGCGCCCGCCGCTTCGTGCAAATCAGCGCCATCGGCGCCGATGCGGGTTCGGAGATTGCCTATCAGCGCACGAAGGGCCTGGCGGAAGGCCATGTGCGCGAGGTGATGCCGAGCGCGACGATCCTGCGCCCGTCCATCGTTTTCGGGCCGGAGGACGAGTTCCTGAACCGCTTTGCCACGATGATGAGAGCGCTGCCGAAGATGCTGCTCGTCGCTGCCGACGCGCGGTTCCAGCCCGTCTATGTCGCCGATCTGGCCGAGGCCATCGCGCGGGCCGCGACCGACAACATCGCGAATGGCCAGACGCTGGAAATGGGCGGCCCCGCCGAAGTCACCATGCGCGATCTCTTCCACTACATCGCGCGCACGATCGGCGCGGACGAGAATTTCATCGAGTTGCCGGACTTCATCGTCGGCCGGGTGGCGAAGGCCGTCGGGTGGCTGCCCGGCGCACCAATGACGCACGACCAGTGGCAAATGCTGCAACAGCCGAATGTCGTCACGGGCGAGAACGGCCTCGCCGTATTCGGCATCGACCCCACGCCAATGCAAGCCGTCGCGTCCGCGTGGCTGACCCGGTACCGAACGCAAGGACGTTTTACGAAAGCCGCCTGACGGGTGGAGGACGCGTCACTCTCGACGATCATCGCGCTCGGGGCGGCCGTCATATTCATCACCGTCGTCATTCAGGCCGTCATGGTAAATATTGCCTATGCCTGGATATTGCCGCTCGCCGATAGGGGCGGACACCGATTTCGCCGCGGCGTCCAGACCATCGTCATCTCCGCCGTCACATTGTGGATGCTGGTCGCGCTGTCGATTGCCGTCGCGATCTGGGCGAGTCTCTTGATGCGCATCGATGCCTTCGCGGACGTCGACACTGCCGTTTATTATACCGCCGCGACCTACACGACGCTCGGCTATGGCGATGTCCTGTTGCCGGAAGAGATCCGCAATCTCTCCGGCCTGATCGCCGTTAACGGCTTCATCATGTTCGGCCTGTCGACGGCGTTCCTGATTGACTTCGTCAACCGGTTCGGGGCGCGCTACGAAGAGAGTTGAGGAGGGCTTCTGTAGGCTCGGCTCTGCCTCGCGCCCCGTACCACCCCGCTCCCCCTGCCCGACCACCCGTCAAGGCTACAC
>JBAUIQ010000237.1:0-8896 GCA_049683075.1 Pacificimonas sp. | reverse complement strand
GGTAAGGACAAGCTGTTCGGCTTCTTCGTCGGACAAACCATGAAAGCGACGAAGGGTCAGGCGAATCCGCAAGTCGTGAACGAGCTCTTGCGAAAGGCGCTGGACGGCTAAATCATTCCGATCAACGTCGGAATACCGTTGGCGAAGTTATGTGCAACGATGGGGAGCAGGATACTGCCGGTTCGCTCTCGCAGCCACAGCAGCACGACGGCCGGCCCGCCCGTAATGGCCATGGTTATTATATCGAAGGCAAAGCTGCCGTCCTCATAGGTCAGCGCGTGGGCGAGGCCGAACATGATGCATGTGAGCAAACCGCCGAAACCGATCGGTGCGCCAAGGATACGTGCCCGTTCTCGGAAGGCCTCTTTGAGCGCGACGAGGAGAACGCCTCGATAGAAGAGTTCTTCGTCCAGACCGGGCATCGTCCATTGAAAGGCGAGGGTTTCTAAATCGACCTCGCCGCCGCCGTTGAGGAAGAGCAGAGACAGACCCGCGGCGAGCAGGCCGACGCCGCCAGTGATGGCCAGCGCAAGTGGATCGCCACTCCGGCCCCACACCAGACCGACGCGGTCCCGGCCGAGCCATATCGCTAAACTTAGGGAGACCCCGATAGCGATAGCCTTGCCGGTCCAGTTCCAGTTCGCATCCAAGGGGAAGTTAGCCAGCGCGCCGAATCCACGGCTCAGTGCGAAGTCGTAGAGTAGGTAGAACAGGGCCGTGAAGATGAGCCATTTGAGCTGCGCCTGTCCGCGCCAGACGACACAGCCGAACAAGCCGAGCGTCAGAAAAACAGCGATCTGTCCAAAAAGTTGAATGATCGGGTCGAAGGACATATGGCCGTCGTAGAACAGCAACACACTCGCCGCAAGACCTGCCGTCTTGCATTCGCAACACACCTCTGCCAGCATCGCGGCCATGGAAAAGACGTTCACCCAGGAAGTCGCTCACGGCACGACGCGTGAGGAAGCCAAGGAGAAGCTTCAAACCAGGTTGCCGGAGCTTCTTGAGATGTTGCCGGGCGGCGAGGTTGAGGATCATTGGGTCGGCGACACGATGCTGCTCGATTACCGCGCGCTGGGTCAGCAGGCGTCGGCGCAGCTTCAGGTTCTGGATGACCGCGTCGTCGTGAGTGTGACGGTCAGCGGGTTTCTCGCTGCGATGGGCGACAAGATCGGCGGAATCCTCGGCAGGGGCACGAAGACGCTGCTCGAGGACAAGTCGAAGGACTGATACGGACCTGCGCGAACATAGCGACTGGCGGCGCGGGGACGTGCGCAGTAACGCCGCCGCTCGATGCCTCCGGATCGCAATCATATTCCGCAGGGCGAGATCGTCGTCCTGATCGCGCTGCTGCTCGCGCTGAACGCGCTGGCGATCGACGTGATGTTACCCGCGCTCGACGACATCGCGCGGACATTCGGTGTCGCCGCGCTGCCAGGTGAGGGCGCGGACAATCGGCAGCAACTGGTCATCTACGCTTATATCGCTGGTTTCGGCGCGCCGCAGATCGTCTACGGACCCTTGTCGGATCGCTACGGACGACGACCGGTCCTCCTGTTCTGTCTCGCCTTTTACGCGCTGATCGGTGCCGCCTGCATGTTTGCGCAAACGTTCGAAGGTCTCTTGGCGGCGCGCTTCCTGCAGGGCGTCGCGGCCAGCGGGGTTCGCGTCATCGCCGTCGCCATCGTCCGCGACCTGTTTGCGGGGCGCGGCATGGCGCGGATCATGTCCTTGGTCATGACGATTTTCATGGTGGTGCCGATCCTTGCGCCAGCCTTTGGACAGTTGATCCTATACGTTGGTCCGTGGCCGTGGACCTTCGGCCTTCTCGTCGTTGCCGGCATCGTTGCGCTCCTCTGGGTATGGAAGCGCTTGCCCGAAACGCTGCCCGAAGAGAATCGCCGTGCGCATAGCTGGCCTGTTGCATTCGCGGGCTATGCCGAAGTGTTCAAGAACCGCACGGCCTGCGGCTACCTCTTTGCCAGTGGCAGCGTGTTCGGCGCCCTGTTCGCCTTTATCGGCGCGTCCGAGCAAATTTTTACCGAAGTCTTCGATCAGGAGGACAGTTTCGTCCTGTGGTTCGCCGGCATCGCGCTGGTTCTTTCCGCGGCGAATTTTCTAAACTCCCGGCTTGTCGAGCGCTTCGGCATGCGCCGCCTCAGCCACCTTGCGTTGGTCGGGTTCACGCTCACCGCCTGGGCCCTCGTTGCTGCGCTAGCCATTGGCGGTGAGCGCCTGATTATCTTCTTTCCACTTTTCGCGCTGATGTTCGGCTGCTTCGGGCTGATCGGCCAGAATTTCAACGCGATGGCGATGGAACCGCTCGGCCATGTAGCAGGTACGGCGAGTGCGGCCTATGGCTTTGCGACGACGACGCTGTCCAGCCTGCTCGGTTTCCTGATCGGCAGCCAATATGACGGCACTGTTCAACCAGTGGTGATTGGCTTCGCATTTCTCGGCGTCACCAGTCTTGTAATCGTGCTGATCACTGAACGAGGCCGTCTCGCGCTGACGAGCGACTGACAAATGTCTTGGGGTGGCTGCGGACCTGTCGCGTCCGTTCGCGCTTGGCGTTAAACACTTCCCTATGGCCTCCAATGCCCCAGTCTCCGAAATGCCTTTTCGTTCCGCGCAATTGCCGGACCCGACCGAATGGCCGCGCGTCCCGGGTGCCCAGCGAAAAATGTGGCTCGTCATTTTACTTGCCGTGCTCGCGGGCCTTCTTTCGTCGCTTCTTGCGGGATGGGCGCTCGGAAATTACGCGCTTGCCGCCCTGTTCGCCGCGATGATCCTCGCCAGCGGTGTCGTTGGCTATCTAACCGCTCTTGGGCGTACGAAGCGTGGCGGTGGGCAGATCGACTGGGCGCTCGTCCGCACGGCTCTCGAATCCCAGCAGGTCGCCCTGGCGATTACAGACCCCGAGGGACGCCTGATTTCGGCCAACGCGGCCTATGGGCAGCGGGCCGGAGGCTTTACGGTTCCTCATGCGCTCGCCCCGATCGGCAGCGCCGCGCACAACGCCATTCAGGTCGCCGCTGCGGATGCCCGGCGGGACGGCCGCGGTTTCGCGGATCTCGATCTGACGGGTGATGACGGCTTGGCGCGCCGTCTTCGCGTGATGGTCCGCCCGGCGGAGCAGGGCCGCGATTACCTTCTGTGGACGCTACGCCGTGACCGGGTCGACAAAGCGGTCGATGACCTGCGGGAGATGCTGGACGGCCCGCTCGGAACATGGCTGACGAAAGCGGGCATCGGCGCGGCGATGGCGGCGCCCGATGGTCAGATGCTGGTCGCGAACAAGAAGATCGGTGAGTGGGCGGAAATCGACGGACGGCGTCTAGCCGGAACGAATCTGGGCACTCTTGTGGAGCGCGACGAGGACCATGAGGAATTGGGTTGGCTGAAAGTCGGTGCGAGCGATGCCGATCGCTTGCCCGTCGCCGTCGACCGAATGCCGCTCACCTCCAGCGAAACGCCGCAAGAGAGTGACCCATGGCTGTTCCTGCTGCGCGAGGGAGAGCCAAGCCTGCCCGAACAACCGGCGCCGCCGACGGACCTACCCGCGCTTCTTTCCGTCCTGCCGATCGGTCTCGCGCTGGCCGATCGCGATGGTCAGCTCGTCTTCATGAATGACGCATTTCGGGCTGCTGCAGGCGTCGGTTCGGAAGAAACGGATGGGCTCATCTATCCCAGCGATCTGGTCATCAAGGACGACAAGCCCATCGTTGCCGACATCGTTCGCCGCGCTGCGGCCACTCCGGATGTCGTGCGCGACCTGCCGGTACATCTCAGGCATCGTCCAGAGGATCCGGTCGTCATGACGATTGGGCGCGCGCCATGGCAGGACGGTCCGTCTGTCATCCTCTCGCTGAAGGACAACCGCGAGCAGATGAAGCTGGAACGGCAGATTACGCAGGCGACGAAGATGCAGGCGGTCGGCCAGCTGGCGGGCGGCGTCGCGCATGACTTCAACAATATCCTGACCGCGATCATCGGTTATTGCGACTTGATGATGATGCGTCATGCGCCGGGGGATCCTGACTTCGACGATATCAATCAGGTTCGCCAGAACGCCAACCGTGCCGCCAATCTCGTGCGTCAGCTGCTCGCTTTCTCGCGCCAGCAGACGTTGAAAACGCAGCTCCTTCAGGTGTCCGACATCGTCGGTGAGCTGTCTCACCTCTTGAAACGTCTCCTTGGTGAAAGGGTGACTATGACGACAAAGCACGGTCGCGGCCTTGCGCCCGTGCGTGCGGACCCGGGACAGATGGAGCAGGTGATTGTCAATCTTTGCGTCAACGCGCGCGATGCGATGCCCGAGGGTGGCGAACTGACGATCTCGACGTTCGCCGTATCGCCGCTAGAGGCCAAGCGCCTGAAGCGCGAAGGCATGCCTGCGGCCGACTATGTCGCGATCGCCGTCACGGACACCGGAACGGGCATCGCCGCGGATGCGCTTCCGAAAATTTTCGAGCCGTTCTACACGACCAAGGATGTAGGGCGGGGAACGGGGCTCGGCCTTTCGACGGTCTACGGGATCGTCAAGCAGTCCGGCGGCTATATTTTCGCTGACTCTGGCGTCGGATCCGGCACGACCTTCACCATCTACCTTCCGGCGCAGGAAGCCTTGCCTGAGGCTGTCGGCACGACCAGCCCTAGCCAATCGGCGAAGGAGACCGACTTTGGTGAGGGCACGATCCTGATTGCCGAAGATGAGGACATGGTGCGCGCCGTTGCCGAGCGCGCGCTGTCGCGGAAGGGGTATGATGTGACGGCCGCCAGTGATGGCGAAGAAGCGCTCGAACTCCTCAAGGCCATGGAGACGCCGCCGGATCTTCTCATCACCGACGTCGTCATGCCCGTGATGGACGGGCCGAAACTCGTTGCCGAAGCGCGTGAACTTTTCCCCGATCTCAAAATCATATTCATGTCGGGCTATGCCGAGGAGCAGCTCAGGTCGTCGGTCGAGATCGACGATGCGGGTTTTCTGGCAAAACCCTTCTCCGTAGTGGAAATTACCGAGACGGTACAGCGTACGCTCAAGTCGTAGAGTTGTGGATGAGGCTAGTTTTCGAGCCAAAAGCCGACGCGAACAAAATAGGAACTTTCCGCTTGACCTGAGCGGAACAAAGCCGGTACGTCATCGCTAGTTGATGCCCCTGACGGGCCTAGCGAGGAGGACGAACCGATGTCGGCAGCGTTGAAAGTCATAGAGGGCGGAATGGACAAGCAAAAAGCACTGGATGCCGCGCTCGCGCAGATCGATCGCGCCTTTGGCAAGGGCTCGGCGATGAAGCTGGGCCAGCAGGAAAAGGTGGAGATCGAGGCGATCTCGACAGGGTCAATCGGCCTTGACCTGGCGCTTGGCGTCGGCGGCTTTCCGCGCGGTCGCATTATTGAGATTTATGGTCCGGAAAGCTCGGGTAAGACTACGCTCGCGCTTCACGCCATCGCCGAGGCGCAGAAAGCGGGCGGCACGGCTGCATTTGTCGACGCGGAACATGCGCTTGATCCGATCTATGCGAAGAAGCTGGGCGTCGATACGAACGAGTTGATTGTGTCTCAGCCGGACACCGGCGAGCAGGCTCTCGAGATCGTCGACACGCTGGTACGTTCCAACGCGATCGACATCCTCGTCATTGACTCCGTCGCGGCTTTGACGCCGCGTGCCGAGATCGAGGGGGAGATGGGCGACAGTCATGTTGGTCTTCAGGCCCGCCTGATGAGCCAGGCGCTCCGTAAGCTGACTGGCTCGATCAACCGCTCGAAGACGACGGTCGTTTTCATCAACCAGGTCCGGATGAAGATTGGCGTGATGTACGGGAACCCGGAGACGACGACGGGTGGCAATGCACTGAAATTCTACGCATCCTGCCGTCTCGACATCCGCCGGATCGGCCAGATCAAGGACCGCGACGAGGTTGTTGGCAACACGACCCGCGTGAAGGTCGTCAAGAACAAGGTCGCGCCGCCGTTCCGGCAGGTCGAATTCGACATCATGTATGGCGAAGGCATCTCGAAGACTGGTGAAATTCTCGACCTCGGTGTGAAGGCCGGGATCGTCGAGAAGTCGGGCGCTTGGTTTAGTCATGACTCTACCCGGATCGGCCAGGGTCGCGAGAATTCGAAGTCGTTTCTGAACGAGAATCCGGAGTTCCTCGAGAAAATCGAAAAGGCCATTCGTGGCAAGAGCGAGGAAGTCGACGAAGCCCTCCTCGAGGGCGACGAAGCCGACGACTGACCTCTGAATCCGCTCCTTGCGCTGGTTCAGGCGCAGGGAGTGGATCAGTCGCGGGCCTCGACGCTCGCTTCCCTCGTCCCTACATCCGCGCGACATGGCCGACATTCCCACCGCCGACCTGCCGCCGAAGAGCCGCAAATTGTCGAAGCTCCGGCTGGTCTGGGATTTCGCGCGCAAATATCCATTTCAGATTGTCGCGTCTCTCGTTGCACTGGCCGTGGCTGCCACCGCGACGCTCGCCATTCCGCAGGGCCTGAAGCTGATTGTCGATCGCGGCTTCGGCAACGATGATCCATCCGCCATCGCACCTTATTTCATCGGCCTTATTGTCATCGTCGTGGTCATGGCGTTGGCGACGGCCGTTCGGTTTTACTTCGTATCGTGGCTAGGTGAGCGCGTTGTCGCGGACCTCCGTGTCACCGTCCACCGGCATCTCCTGTCCCTTGACCCGGCCTTTTTCGAGGAGAACCGCCCGTCGGAGATCGCCAGTCGCCTGACCGCTGACACATCCGTCATCGAGCAGGTGGTCGGCACCAGCTTCTCGGTCGCGCTCCGCAATATCTTCATGGGGTTCGGCGGGGTGATTTACCTCCTCTATCTCAGTCCAAAACTGACAGGCCTGATGATGCTCGTCATTCCTCTCACCATCCTTCCCATAACGCTTCTCGGCCGGAAGGTCGCGGCTCTCAGCCGGTCCAGTCAGGATCGCATCGCTGATGTCGGCGCGATCGTGGCCGAAACGCTCGGCGCCATTCGCATCGTGCAGGCCTTCACTCAGGAACCGCGCGAAAGCTCACGCTTCGCGGCCGCCGTCGCCGGGGCCTTCGATGCCGCCCGTCGCCGTATCGCCATCCGCGCCATCATGACGTCCATCGTAATCTTCCTGATCTTCGGCGCGATTACCCTCGTCCTGTGGCAAGGTGCCATCGACGTGATCACCGGCCGCATAACGGGCGGCACGATTACCGCATTTGTGTTTGCCAGCGCGATCGTCGCGGGCGCGTTCGGCGCACTGACCGAAGTTTACGGTGATGTAATGCGCGGCGCGGGCGCGGCGGGCCGGATTAGCGAGCTGCTCGCGCAGATACCGGGCATCCGTGCTCCGGAAGCGCCGCAGAGCCTGCCAGCGAATGGCGAAGGCCGTCTGCGCTTCGACAATGTCACTTTCCGCTATCCGACGAAACCCGACGACCCAGCGCTTATGGACTTCGACCTTGACGTCCGCCCCGGAGAGACTGTTGCCGTTGTCGGTCCGTCGGGTGCCGGAAAGTCGACGCTGTTTCAGCTCATCCAGCGTTTCTACGATCCGCAGCATGGCGCGATCCGCCTTGACGGCATCGCCATCGACACGCTGCGCCCGATGGACCTGCGGCAACGCCTGTCGGTTGTCCCTCAGGAAACCGTCGTTTTCGGTGCAAGTGCCGCCGAGAACATCGCTTACGGTCGGCCGGATGCAGGTCACGACGAGATCTGGCAGGCGGCGCGCGATGCCAATGCGGAGAGTTTCCTCGGTGCCCTCCCGGACGGGCTCGACACGTTCCTCGGGGAAGGGGGCACCCGTCTGTCGGGTGGACAACGACAGCGGGTCGCCATTGCCCGTGCGATCCTGCGCGATGCCCCTATCTTACTCCTGGACGAGGCGACCAGTGCGTTGGACGCCGAATCCGAGCGGGCGGTCCAGACGGCGCTCGACAGGCTGATGCAAGGACGAACGACGATCGTCATCGCCCACCGACTGGCGACGGTTCGTAACGCCGACCGCATCGTGGTGATGGACGAGGGACGCATCGTCGCGAGTGGCACGCATGACGAGTTGATCGCCCGCGGCGGGCTCTATGCTCGCCTCGCCGCGTTACAGTTCGACGACGCGGCATAAAACTGGCGGCGGATTGGCGCACCGGCAAGGTCCGAGGAACGCGTCTAGCGCTTCGTCCGTAGGTTCCCTGAATGGATCTGGGAGCAAAAGCATGACGGACGATATTTGGAACATCGAGCAAGATCTCTGGACGGGCGACGCCTCGACGTACCGCCGTTTTGTTGCGGACGATTGTCTGATGGTGCTGCCGGAACAGCCGCACCTGATGACAGGCAAGGATGCGATCGACGCCGTTGCGAACACACCGCGCTGGGAAGCGGCCGATCTTGACGATCGGAAAGAACATGCGCTCGCCGATGGTCTTGTCGTGATAGGTTACCGGGCAAAAGCCAAACGCGATGATGAGCGCTACACCGCCTGGTGCACGTCGGTTCATCATCGCACTCAGGACGGTTGGCGCGTCGTACAGCATCAGCAGACTGTCGAGCCCGTCGCAAACGTCTAGCGGCGCCCCTCGAGCCACCAGCTCTGTCGCCAGCCCGCGACATCGGCAACCGGCTGACCCGCCCGTGTCGCCGGACGATAGCGAAAGCGCTCCCGGATCAGGCGGCAGGTCGTGGCGTCGAGGTCGACATCGCCACTCGGTCCGACGACGCGGCAATTTACGACGCGGCCGCCGGTTGTGATATCGTAATTGACGGTAACCTCGCCTTCGGACCTCCGCTGCCGCGCCGCCCGCGGATAGTCATCGTCAGTGATCGTCCCGGCGATCTTTTCGGCACGCGTGACGCCGCCGCCACCTCGTCCGAAACCGCTGTCGCCAGTCCCCGGCCCAAGAC
>JBAUIQ010000236.1:0-3317 GCA_049683075.1 Pacificimonas sp. | reverse complement strand
GAACATTACAGGAACATGGGTCGCTTTTCAATCAGGTGGCGATTATGTAAACTAGAGTGGCCCATCGATTGGAGCTGGCATGCCGCTATATCGCCATCAGCTGCCGCAACTTGCCGGGGACATTTTCCTGACGGATGCAGGCGTTGAGACCGATCTGATCTTCAACCACGCCATTGATATAAGAGCCTTCGCCGCGCATACGCTCTTGCCCGAACGTCACGGACGGGCCGCACTCGAACATTATTTCGATGGCTTCTTGAAGCTGGCCGACCGACTTGATGTCGGCTTCGTCCTCGATACCGTGACGTGGAAGGCGCACCGTCATTGGGCGGACGAACTTGGCACCGATGTGCAGTCGCTTGCGGAGGCCAATCGTGAAGCGGTCGCCTTCATCGAAAACCTGCGCAACGCTGCGCCGAACCGGAAGCCTTTGGTTCTGTCGGCGACGCTCGGCCCGCGGGGTGACGCCTATCGGCCGGACGTTCTGATCGAGACGGCGGCGGCCGCGGATTACTATACGGAGCAGCTTGGCTGGCTCGCGCCGACCGACATCGACGTGATTACAGGCCTGACGTTCAATCAATCCTCGGAGGCCGCCGGACTTGTGAGAGCGTGCGAGGCAGTAGCGCTGCCCGCCGTCGTCAGCTTCACGACCGAAACCGACGGCCGCCTGCCGAACGGCGAGACGTTACAGGCCGCCATCGAAAGCGTTGACGAAGTGACGAACGGTGGTGCGGCCTACTTCATGGTGAACTGCGCGCATCCTGACCACTTCGCCGATGTGCTTACGGACGCCGGTTGGGCCCGGCGCATTCGCGGTCTTCGTTGCAACGCGTCACGGTGCAGCCACGCGGAACTGGATGAAGCCGAGGAACTTGATGATGGCAATCCTGGAGAACTCGCTGCAGCGTATGCCGACTTGCGAGACCGGCTCCCATGGTTGAATGTCTTCGGCGCCTGCTGCGGTGCCGATCTGCGTCATGTCACAGCGATCGGAACGAAGCTGGCCGCCTAGCGCGTCTTCGCGTGAAAGTCGGGTGGCTTCTTTGCGATCCACTTCAGAAAGCGTGCGATGTCCTCGTGCGCTGCGAGCGCGTCCTGCGTGTGGAAGCTCCGTTCGAGCGATTTGTTGTCGAGCGTCTTGTGGATCGTTCGATGGCAGATCGGGTGGACTGGGACGGTCTTACGACCCTTAAGGCTCTTCGGTACCGGATGATGCCATTCGATGCGCCGTCCGAGGGGGGCGTGCACATAGCCAGCACGTTTCGGCGTCTGCCTTCACTATACTTAAACGTGCTCCTGAAAATGTTCTTGAAGACGGGGCATCAACTCAACGAAATTGCAGGGTTTGTGCCGATTATCGAGTTGGTCTTTGAGGATGCCGTCCCAGCCATCCTTCACCGCGCCCGTTGAGCCGGGCAGGGCGAAGAGATAGGTGCCGCGCGCAACGCCCGCCGTGGCGCGTGACTGAACGGTCGATGTGCCAATGGTCTGATAGCTCAGCATGCGGAACAGCTCGCCGAAGCCCGGAATGTCCTTTTCGCAAACCGCGTCGAACGCCTCCGGAGTTACATCGCGGCCCGTCACGCCCGTGCCGCCGGTTGTGATCACGCAATCGACGTCCGGATCGTCGATCCAGCCTGCGAGCAGTTCGACGATCGTATCGACATCGTCCTTCACGATCTCGCGCGTGGCGAGCCGGTGGCCAGCGGTTTCGATCCGTGCAGCGAGCGTGTCGCCGGAGCGATCGTCGGCGGGCGTTCGTGTGTCGCTGATCGTGGCGATGGCGATGTTGATCGGCGTGAAGGGGACGGTCTCATCGATGGGCATAGCCCCTCCTTAGGCGGGTGCGCGCCCATCGCCCAGCCCGACCGCTAGGCTCTTGCGCCAACGCTAAGCCTACGGCGCACGCCAAGACCGAGCGCCGCGATACCGAACAGCGCCAGCGCACCTGGTGCAGGCACCTGATTGATGCCGACCAATTCCGAAACCTCCCGGAAGAGGGCCGCTTGGATGGGTGCCGTGAAATGAACACCGTCGAAGGAGAATATCCCGGTGCAGTCGATGGCACCGTCGACGACTTCGCGCGCTTCCAGGCAAGTGACGGATAGATCCTGTTGAGGAAGTCCGAGCGCATTCGGATCGGTCAGCAGTGTCCCGAAAAAGTCGAAATAGCTGAAATTGAAGATTTCCGCCTCAATGTCCGTCGCGGCAAGCGACGTCAAAATCGCGTTCTCCAGCGCGATTCCCGCGGCTTCCGTCGTATTCGGGACACCCATCAGGAGGATGTTCGTAGCCCCGGCCTGGTCCAGCGCGACGACGTTCGCCACAGTCCGCTGAGCGGCGAGGGCAATATATTCGTCGGCGCTGAGACCGCCTGTCTGACCTCGTCCGATCGCGAAGATATCGTTTCCGGCCATATTGATGGCGTAAAGCGCGTCAGCGTCCGCCGTCCCGCCCGTCCCGAAAAAGTAGGTGCCAACCTGAAGGTCGAGATCGGGGATCAGATCCTGGCCCGGTCCGTCCCCGAGATTGGAAACAATGCGCGCGCCGCCATAAGCATAATTATCGCCGCCAAGGAGCGATGGGGCCAGAAGACTGCCCTCGATCTCATTGTTCAGAAGGTCGGCGAAATTCGGCCCCTCCTGAAACCTGCCGTTGAAATATCCGGCCGTCGGATCGGGCACCAGGCCACCAGTCACGGTGAAAATGTTGCCGGAATCTACGAGGCTGTCGCCGAACACGATCAGGTCGGAATAGGGCGTCACGCCCGCCGAAGCGGCCGTGGCGGCGGACAGAACGGCTGCGCCGACGGCAATGGATAACTTCATGATGTGCTCCCCAAGCGAATTTTTTCGCGATTTTTCATCGGGGTAACGAATGTAACAAAAGAGTCAACTTGCCATTTACCATGGTTCGCGACCCAGCGCAGCTATGCCCGCCGTGCGTCCAACCGGTCCTTGAGCGCGAGCAGATCTCGCCACGCCAGCCGCTTCTGCCCCGGCTGGCGCAGCAGGTAGGCGGGGTGAAAAGTCGGGAGCACGGAAATTGATGTTTCCTCGATAATCACGTCCCGCCACGCCCCCCGCGTCGACATGATGCCCTTTTCCGTGTCGAGCAGCGCCTTCGCGCTAGCACCGCCGACGGCGAGGATTAGTCTGGGTTTGGCGATCGCGATGTGGCGGTGGAGTAGAGGGAGGAGTTCCGCCGCTTCCTCGGTACTGGGGGTGCGGTTCGCGCCGGGACGCCACGGGCTGAGGTTCGTGATGTAGGCGCTGGTGCGATCGAGGCCAATCGCGGCGAGCATTTTGTCGAGC
>JBAUIQ010000235.1:0-1783 GCA_049683075.1 Pacificimonas sp. | reverse complement strand
GGGCAGTGTCCGATGCCGCAAGCAGCATGGCGGGCGGCTCGATGTCCGGGAAATCGCTGGCAACCGCGGGTATGCCAGTATCTCCCCACAGAGCGGCAAGGCCACTGGCCGCGGCGGCTGCGGTGGCTTCCGCAGCCTGCAGTTCGGCTTTGGATTCAGCAAGGGTCGCCTCGGCACGCAGCGCGCGGAGCGGCGGCTCCCGGCCTACCTCGACAAGCAGCTTAGCGATCCGCGCCAGTTCTTTGTCGCGCTCGACGATATCCCTTGCGAGATCGAGGCGCGCCGCCTCCGCCACCGCTTCGACATAGCGTTCGCGTACCGATCGGCCGAGATCGGCACCGGCGAGTGCCCCCTGCAATTCGGCAACGCGCGCCTCGGCCTCGGCGGCGCGCACGCGGGCACCGCGCTTGCCGCCAAGCTCGAGGCGCTGGCCGACCGAAAGCGTATATTCGGTGGCCTGCAAGCCGGAAAAGGAATCGCTGCCTGCGATGTTCTCCGCATCGAAGGCAAATTCGGGATTGGGTCGCAGACGCGCTTGCCCGACCAGTGCGCGCGCCGCGGCGCTGTCGGCCTGAGGCCCTACGAGGCGGGGATTGGACGGGATGTCCGACGCAGACGCGTCCGCGACACCGGCACGCGCCAGGGCGTCGTCCAGTGAAAGGGGTGTTTCCTGCGCATTCGACGAAACGCTGAAACCTGCCACGGCGATAGCCGCGACGAGGGTAAGGCACCGCATGGGGGTGTCTCCTAACGGGAAATAGGATGCGCGGCGCGGCAACGCGCCCCGCGAAAAATCCGGTTAGAAGCTCTTGGGAGGTTGTGTGGGGACGGACGCCGCGCGCGAGCCGAGCGGTGCATCGGCGAGCGCATGTCCTACCGTCTCGGAGTAGACCGAGGCAATGCGAACGGCATAGTCGCCAGACGGCAGATTGAAGCTGCAATTATGATGATGGACCGCGGCATGCGGCGCCTCGTCATCATGGTCGACTGGTTGATCCGAATCGAAATGCGCCGACCCATGTTCCGCTATGTGGTCTGCGGCATGCGCGTTCCCGCCATATTCGGACGCATGCGCGTCCGGCGCTTGCAGCAGGGAACCGAGTGCCAGCGACAGCAGAACGGCAAGGAAGATGAAAAAACGCGGCATCAGAGTGGTCAGATAGCCTGCCGCCGACACGGGTTCAAGGCGCGATCCGCGCGTAACGTCAGCGCGTTGCCTCGCGTCGGCGAACAATCCGGCATTCCAAATCCTCATGTAGTGACGCGAATCAGCAGGAGGAATAGCCCCGGAACCCAACCTCGTCCGCCGCACCCGGTATGCGGACGATCATCGTCGCATCGTCGCCCGATCCGGCATTTTCGTCCATCTCAACAGTCAGGCCGGCGTCGGCGTAAGTTACATTTCCAGCTTGCGGAAGCATGACCAGCTTGCCGTTCAGCTTTATCGTGCCGCCCTCGCCGCCGCCGTATATGAAGGACGGGAGCCCGACACGGTCCATGCGGAAGACGCAGCGATCCGCCGTGCCGCCGATGCTGGCGACATCCGCGTCGCTCAGAATGCCGGGATAGAGCCCTTCCGGAGCCACGTTTGCGAGCGCTTTTGCGGCGCTTTCCTGCGGCGCGGCGGATGGGGCCGCTTCCAGTTCCGCCATGCGGTCGTTTCCCGGCGCTGTGTTCGAATTGCAGGCGGCGAGCGTCAGCAGCGCGGCGCTTACAAAAATCGCGTTTCTCATTGGGTTTGCTCCTTCATTTTTTCGGTGGGACGCGGGCCGTTTTCGGAAAT
>JBAUIQ010000234.1:0-2587 GCA_049683075.1 Pacificimonas sp. | reverse complement strand
ATGGTATGAGGCGGCGACCGATGTTCTGGTGACGCTGCATGACGAGCCGATGCCGACGCGTCTCGGCGACGTTCCGATTCACGACTATGCGCCGGCGCGGATGGTGCACGAGGCGGCGCTGATTCTCGATTGGCAATGGCCCGAGCTGATGGGGAAGCCTGCAGATCTTGAGGTCCGGGAAAGCTATTTTGCGGCATGGGCATCTGTAATGAAAACAGCGCAGTTCGCGGCGGACCGGATGGTGCAACTCGACTATCACTCACCGAACCTGATGTGGCTGCCAGATCGCGATGGTCCCAGGCGGGTTGGGATTCTCGATTTCCAGGACGCGATGCGCGGACCGGCGGCATATGATCTCGTGTCCCTGTTACAAGACGCCCGTCGTGATGTTTTGCCTGGTCTCGAGGGCGCCATGATTACCCGGTATCTGGCCGCCCGCCGTTTCGACGAGTCGCAGTTTCGGGCGAGCTATGCGGCGATGGGTGTGCAAAGGGCCGCGCGCATATTGGGGGTCTTCGTCAGACTGTGGCGGCGCGACGAAAAGCCGGGATATCTCGTTCACCTGCCGCGACTTTGGCGCTATCTGGATGCCAATCTAGCCCATCCGGCACTGACACCGCTGCGCGACTGGTTCACGGCGCATTTGCCGCCGGAGCGACGCAAAGCCTTGAAAGGCAATGAATGAACCAGGTGAAGCCGTCGATGAAGCTGCGACCCCGCGTTGACGTGCGCGTTCCGGACGCGGCGATGGTACTGTCGGCCGGCCTCGGACGCCGAATGCGCCCCTTGACGGCGACAAAGCCAAAACCGCTGATCGAAGTGAACGGACGCGCTCTCATTGATTATAGCCTGGCAGGACTCGCAAACTCGGGCGTCAAACGAGCGGTCGTCAATGTTCATTATCTTGCCGGGCAGGTCGAGGCGCATGTCACGCGCCAAACGCACGGGCTCGATATCCGCCTTTCCGACGAGCGCGAAGAACTACTCGAAACGGGTGGCGGCGTAAAAAAGGCGCTGCCGTTGATCGACGCCGATCCCTTCGTCGTCACCAATAGCGACAATATTGTCATCGACGGACCAATGGACACAGTCTCATTGCTCGCGGAGCGTTGGGATCCGAAGACTATGGATGCGCTCCTCCTTCTCGTGCCTCTCGCCAAAGCTACCGGCTATGAAGGTGTCGGCGATTTCCGAATGGACGGAACGGGAAAGGTTGAACGGCGTGGCGGTCGACGGCTCGCGCCCTTTATCTATTCGGGCACGCAGATCGTCTCCAAACGGATGTTCGATAATTCGCCCGACGGGAAGTTCAGCTTCAACCTCTTGTGGGATCGGCTGATTTCCGAGGGGCGTCTTTACGGCCTGTCGCACCCCGGCGAATGGTATCATGTCGGAACGCCGGACGCTGTGAAACGGACCGCGGCCCTCCTCGGCGTTGGCTGAGCCCAAGGTCTACAACATCCCGGCGCACGGGAGTTTCGCTGATCGTCTCGCTGTCGGCCTCTTGCGGGGCGAACCGTGGGGCGCGGGACAAGCCGCGCAAATGGAACTCGCCCGTACGCTGATCCTGTTGCCCAATCGGCGTGCCATTCGAACGCTTCGCGACGCGTTTGTCAGGGCAGCAGGTGGCGCGCTTCTTCTGCCGCGTATGGTGGCGCTCGGCGACCTCGAGGACGACGATATCGTCCCAGGAGCGCTCGACGAACTCGACGGTGATGCGTTGCCGGTGGTTTCGCCGCTCGAGCGAACGATGCGCCTTATGCCACTCGTAGAGCGATGGCAGGCGCGGACCGGCCAGAAACGGGCTAAGGTCGAAACGCTGCGCTTTGCAGAAGCGCTCGGGCAGACGCTCGATCTGTTGCAGCGACATGATATTGCGCCATCAGATCTGCACGACATCGTTGCGGACGATCTTGCAGAGCAGTGGAAGCGGACGACCGAGTTTCTTGCCATCGTCCTCGATGCCTGGCCCGGCATACTGACGCAATATGGCCTTTCCGACGGCGCGGCGACGAGACAGTCGCTCGTCAAGTCGCTCACCAACCGATGGCGAGAGAGTTCACCGCGGCATCCAGTTCTGGCGGCCGGGATCGCAGATGCCGAGGCGGCACGTGCCAAGCTGCTCGGCGTCATTGCAAGGATGCCGCGGGGCGCCATCGTGCTGCCCGGGCTCGACATGTCGATGTCGGAGGGAGTCTGGGACGACCTCGGCCGGGCCGACCCGCATCCTCAGGTGCCGCTGAAGGAATTGCTGGAGGGCATGTCCATCGCCCGCCCGGAGGTCCGGAATTGGCCTGTGGAGGCGGAAACGGATGGGCCACCGTCGCGCGACATGCTGTTGTCGACGGCATTCGCGCCGCCCGACGAGACGGCTGAGTGGCGCGCCGTCGCCTTGCCGGAAACAGTTCAGACCGGGCTGCGTTTCGCGGAACTTCGATCGCCTGCCGGAGAGGCGATGGCGATCTCGCTCACGCTTCGGCAGGCGCTTGACGAGCCGGGACGGACGGCGGCGCTCGTGACGCCAGACCGTGATTTGGCCAGGCGCGTGGCGGCGCAAATGCGCCGCTGGAAGATCGACGTCGACGAC
>JBAUIQ010000233.1:0-1707 GCA_049683075.1 Pacificimonas sp. | reverse complement strand
CGATGAGCTGGTCGGCGCGCTGATCGCCGAGGACGAAGCGGACCGGCTGGCAGGCCTCGGCGACGACGTCTAGCCCGATGCGCGTCGCGGACGCGGTGCGCGCGGCTGCGGAAGCCCTGCGCGAGGGAAGGCAGCCGGAGACGGCGCGCCTCGATGCGGAACTGCTCGCGGCGCATCTGCTCCATATCGATCGAAGCGCTTTACTGCTGTCGCCTGATGGGAAGATCGACCGCGCTGCCTATGACGCCCTGATTGCGCGGCGGCGTGCGGGCGAGCCGCTTGCCTATATCGTCGGCAAGGCGGAATTCTGGTCGCTGACGTTCGCCGTCACGCCCGACGTCCTGATCCCGCGCGCCGACAGTGAAGTTCTGATCGAGACGGCGCTCCGCCGGACGAGCCGGCCACCCGCCGAAGTGCTCGACCTAGGGACTGGAAGCGGCTGCCTGCTTCTGGCGACCTTGACCGAGTTTCCGGACGCCGCCGGATTGGGGATCGATCAGAGTGACAGCGCCCTATCCATCGCGCGGCGGAACGCGGCAGCTCTTGGTTTGAAGGACCGCGCCGATTTCCGACGCGGTAACTGGACGGACGGACTGACGGATCGGTTCGACCTTATCCTTTGTAACCCGCCTTATGTGGACGAGGTCAGAGAGTTAGGGCCTGGCGTACGGGAATATGAGCCGGGTGCGGCGCTCTTCGCGGACGAAGCCGGGCTGGCCGACTATCGCGAACTGATGCCGCGGATCGCAGCGCATCTTACGCTCGACGGCTTGGCTTTGGTGGAGCTGGGCGCCGGTCAGACGGCGGACGTGCGCGCCTTTGTCGAGGCATCGGGCCTTGTTGTCGACGCTGTGGAACGCGACCTCGCCGGACACGAACGCGCGCTGACCTTGCGACCCGCCTGACATTTAGGTCTTCACATCGGCGCGAACGACGTTATGTCTGTCTCTTGCAAAGGCCGCACATCCTGGGAGGATGGCAACGCGGCTTCGCAGAACCTCCGACATCGAACGGCATTCTTCTTGAAGATGTCAGTGTCGTCGCGCCGCTGGGGGCGCATCCTGGCCCGGAACGGGCCGGACCGGCTAAGGAAACCGAAGGTCTCATGAGAAATCAGCAATCGGGACGCCGCCGCCGCTCGGGTGGCCGTTCACAAGGCGGCCAGCCGCAAAACTATCAGCGCCAGCGCGGGAACGCGAAACAGCTTCTCGAAAAATATCAGAACATGGCCCGCGACGCGGCCCAGTCCGGAGAGCGCGTGCAGGCGGAATATTACCTCCAGTTCGCCGACCATTATTTCCGCGTCGTTGCGGAAATGCAGTCGAAGAAGGACGAACAGCAGAACAGCCGCGGACGTGGCCGGAATCGTCAGGACAATGACGATGACGGCGACGATGAGGATGACGATCGTCAGCAGGGCGGCCGTCGCCAGGCACGCGGAAAGCGCAACGACGATGCCGACGATGGAGGCGGTAATCGTCGCGAGAATCAGCGCGGCCGCAATCGCCAGCAGAATTCTCGCGATAACGATGAAGACGATGGCGAGGACGCGGATGACGGGGACGATCGCGACGAGCGACCGACCCGTGGCCGCCGGAAGGCTGCGCCAAAGGATGTGGATCGTTCGTCATCAAGCGATGGTGACGAAGACGAGGCCCCGAAACCGCGTCGCACGCGCGCGCCGCGAAAGAAGGCTGAGCCCAAGAT
>JBAUIQ010000232.1:0-8182 GCA_049683075.1 Pacificimonas sp. | reverse complement strand
GAACGCGCCATGGACTTGATGATGCGCGTCTGGACGCCTGCCGTCGCGCGCGTCGAGGAAGAGGTCGCCGACATGCAGGCGCTCGCCGACGCAGAGGACGCGAACATCACGATCGAGCCGTGGGATTATCGCTATTATGCCGAGAAGGTCCGCAAGGATCGCTATGCGCTCGATCAGAACGAGTTCAAGAACTACTTTGAAGTCAACAACATGATCGAAGCGTCCTACTATATGGCGGACCGCCTATATGGTTACGCGTTCGAGGAGGTGACAGGTCAGCATCCGACGTTCCACGAGGACGTCCGCGTCTTCCACGTCACGAACAAATCGGACGGCAGCCATGTCGGCTATCTCTATCGCGACGATTTCGCCCGTCAGTACAAACGGTCTGGCGCGTGGATGTCGTCTTATCGCGTCTACGAGAATTACGACGGGGAGACGCAGTATCCGATCGTCTCGAACAACAACAACTTCTCGGAAGGCGCTGAGGGTGAGCCGTCACTGATCTCGCTCGACGATGCGGAAACGCTGTTCCACGAATTCGGTCACGCGTTACATTACCTGTCGAACCAGGTGAATTATCCAACGCTTGCCGGGACCCCGCGCGATTTCGTCGAGTTCCCGAGCCAGGTGCACGAAAACTGGGTGCTGACGCCCGAAGTGCTCGATCAGTATGCTCGCCACTACGAAACCGGCGAGGCCATGCCTCAGGAGCTGATCGACAAGCTGAACGCAGCGCGCACGTTCAATCAGGGCTTCGCGACGGTCGAATATCTTGCCGACGCTATCGTCGACATGCAGCTGCACCAAAATCCCAATCCGCCTGCGGACTTCGATGCCGACGCATTCGAGCGTGAGGCGCTGGAAGAGCTCGGCATGCCGGAGGAGATCGTCCTCCGCCACCGCCTACCGCACTTCTCGCATCTGTTCTCGTCCGATGCCTATTCGGCAGGTTATTACAGCTACCTATGGTCCGACGTCATGGCGTCCGACGCGTGGGCGGCGTTCGAGGAAACGGGCGATCCCTGGGATCCGGAGACCGCGGCGAAATTTCAGTCGATCATTCTTGCGACTGGTGACGCGATCGACCGGGCGGAGGCTTATCGCCAGTTCCGTGGCCGCGACCCGCAGGTCGAAGCGCTCCTTGAAAACCGCGGCTTCCCGACGGGAAACTAGCCGCTGCAGCTGCCACCGCCGAGCACGCAAAATTGCGCGCACCAGCGGTGGTTCAGCGGCACGTCGGATGCGGCCTTGGCCAGCGTCGGGCCCATGTCGAATTGAGAGTCATAGGGTAGCAAGGTGCAAGCGGCGTAGGTCGCCTGCACCGCGCCCTTCCGCCGGACGAGCATGCGCTCACTAGCGCACATCTGCGCCGCCGGACTGACATCGAGAATCTGCCAGCAAGCAGTCGTGATCTCCGGCACGGCGGGATCGTCATCCATCTCGGGGAACAGAACAAGCGCGGCGGGATCGTGGGCGTCGATGGCGATGCGCTCGTCGCGGAACAGCCTGGCATAGCCCGCGCGCATTTCGATCTCGTCATCAGACCAGATGGTTCGCCCAGCGACGGCGATGGCAAAGTCATTGTCGGAAAGCCATTTCAGGCCGTCGATGGCGGGCCGAAAGCTGCGCGGCCCACGCTCTTCTTCGTGGCGCGCTTCGTCGAAATGATCGAGGCTGACCCTCAGCACGAGACGATCGATGTGCTCCGCTCTCATGCGAAGAAGCGCATCGCGATGATGCCGCATCGGCGTCATGGCGTTCGTCAGCACCAGGACCTTTTTGCCAGTCCCGAGACAGTCGCCAAGGATGTCGTCGATATCCGGGTTCATGAACGGCTCGCCGCCCGTGATGCCGATGTCCTCGAGCGGCTGTGTGGCGGCATCGGCAAGAGCTCCTCGGACATCGCCCCGCGTCAGATAGGCAAGCCGGTCATTGGCGGGAGAACTCTCGATATAACAATGCGCGCAGGCAAGATTGCATAGCGTCCCAGTATTCAGCCACAGCGTCTTAAGGCCACGAAACGACACGCGGGCACGAGGCTCTCCCGTCGCCGTGATGGCAGCATCGGTGAAGGGCAGGGGACGGCTCATCTCAGACCAAATACGTGGGAACGTGGTCGGACGTTACGAACGTTCGACGCGAAGCACGTTACCGTCCACGGCCGTTACGCGCATTCTCGTGCCGACCGGAACGTCGTCACCCTCCGCAATCCACGGCGCATCGCCCAGCTGAACGCGCCCACGTCCGTCTTCTATGGCTTCGACGACGCGAACTTCCTTGCCGATATAGCGGCTTTCGAGCGCGTTAACGGTGGTCTGGCTGCGGATGCCGGGGTTGCGCTGGAAGAAGCGGCGGCCTGCGGTGACGGCGACAATGCTGTAGACGGCGAAGCTGACCAACTGACCGGCGAGGTCGAGACCGAGGGTCAGCGTCGTCAGGCCGGTCGCAAGCGCCGCGAAGCCCAGCCACATGAAAAAGACACCGGGGATCACCAGTTCCAAGACGAACAGCAGGATGCCCATGGCCGTCCAGCCCCAGGGTGTCAGTAGGAAGTCGCCGAAATCGCCCATGTCAGTCGGCTGACCTGCTTGACATGGTTGGCGGCGGAGTCAGCGCGCTGCGTTTGGTTTTGGCGCGCGATTTCGGGGGAACGGCCGGCGCACCACCGTCGTCATTGCCAATCGTCTTCACCAGTTCGCCGATGCCGCCGATCGTCCCGGCAAGGCTGGTCGCCTCCAGCGGCAGGAAGATGGTCTTCGCATTGGGCGACTTTGCGAACTCGGTCATCGCCTCCACATATTTCTGCGCCACGAAATAGTTGATCGCCTGCGCATCGCCCGCCGCAATCGCTTCGGAAACGGCGCGGGTTGCTTCCGCCTCGGCCTGCGCCTCGCGCTCGCGGGCTTCTGAATCGCGGAAGGCTGCCTCGCGGCGACCTTCGGCCTCGAGGATGTTCGCCTGTTTCTCGCCCTCGGCACGCAGGATTTCGGACTGGCGCTCGCCTTCGGCGTCGAGGATCGTCGCGCGCTTTTCACGCTCCGCCTTCATCTGGCGGCCCATGGCATCGACGATATCTCGCGGCGGGCGGATGTCCTTCACCTCAACGCGCGTGACCTTCACGCCCCAAATGCCCGTCGCCTCGTCGATGGTGGCGAGGAGGCGCGCGTTGATTTCGTCCCGTTTCGACAGCGTTTCGTCCAGATCCATCGAGCCCATGACGGTGCGAAGATTCGTCGTCGTCAGGTTGAGGATCGCGTTGTAGAGGTCGGACACCTCATAGGCCGCCTTGGCCGCATCCAGGACCTGGAAGAACACGACGCCATCGGTCGAGACCATGGCATTGTCCTTGGTGATGATTTCCTGCCCGGGAATGTCGAGCACCTGCTCCATCATGTTCACCTTGCGCCCGACGCGGTCGATGAAAGGGACGAGGAGGGAGAAGCCGGGGTTCAGCGTCTGCGTGTAGCGACCGAGCCGCTCTAGCGTATATTCATAGCCTTGCCGCACGACGACAACGGACTTGTAGAGCGCCAAGACTACGGCGAGGACGAGGATGAAAGCGATGATACCGGCGATGTCGAACATATGTGGCCGCTCCTTCGCGTGTCATCCTATGTCAAAGGCGGTTACCGGTCCATTGCGGGGGGCGCGGCACTCTTGTCGCAAGCGTGGTGAAGAGACATGCTGGGCGTCATGAAAACGCTCGGTACCATCATCGCGACGGCCATCATCACTGCGCTCCTGACGAGTGCGGCCTGGGTCTTTCTTTACAATCAGGCCGACCGGGACCGTCCACCAGCAGAGCCTCAAATCGCGGCAGCACCCGATCGCGTTCCCGCCGAGATCGAAATGCCGATGGACGAGGACAGCAGCGAGGCGGCACTCTCTGTCGATCGCACCTTTCGTGCCGACCAAAGCACCACCGCCGATCTGATGGCGAAGCAGCTCGCCATTCCGGTGCTGGGCTATGATCCTGCCGATCTGACGCCGCAATTCGGGGATGGCCGTTCGGGCGGCCGGGTTCACCAGGCCATCGACCTGATGGCCGAGGAGGGCACGCCCGTGGTCGCGGTAGACGACGGCGTGCTCGTCAAGTTCTTCGATTCAGACCGCGGCGGCATCACCATCTACCAGTTCGATCCAACCGAGACCTGGGTCTATTATTACGCCCACCTCGCGTCGCGCGCCGACGACATCGAAGAGGGCGACGCCGTCCGACGCGGCCAGGTCATCGGCACGGTCGGCTCGACCGGCAATGCCGACCCCAGCGGACCGCACCTCCACTTCGCCATCGAGCGCCTGGGGCCGGAGAAGAACTGGTGGGAAGGCGAACCGGTCGATCCATATCCCGTGCTGTCTGCGCAGTGATTGCGTGCGCTCGGCGTGCCCGCTAACCTTCAGTCATGAGCCTTCCCGGTCATGATCTAATCAATGCTGACCCGGCGGTCTGCCACGGGCGACCCGTCATTGCGGGCACACGAATGCGCGTAAAGGACATTCTCGATATGTTGGCGGGCGGCACGTCAGCGGAGGAAATCCTCGACGATTTTCCATATCTGAATGAAGACCAGATCCGCGCCGCGCTTCGCTATGCCGCGAAGATGAGCGATCACGCCATCATACACGCCGCTGAATGAAGTTCCTCATCGATGCGCAGCTTCCCTTGGGGCTTGCGAAGACGATTGTGGCGAGGGGTCATGACGCCGTTCATGTGGCAGAGCGATTTCCCAGAGAAACGCCAGATGTCGAATTGGCAGAATATGCAGCCGCGGAAGGCTTCATCTTCGTGACGAAGGATACGGATTTCTTAAGTCTGCAATCTCGTGACGGTTTCAGGCTGCTCATCATCCGACTTGGGAACAGCAGCAATCGACATCTCAGAGTATGGCTCGAACCGCGATGGTCAGGGTCGAGACCTTGTTCGATGCGGGCGAAACGGTGGTCGACCTGATTTGAAGATCAAGTAAAGGGTCTCCATGCTAAAAATCTTCGCCGCCGCGACCCTCGCGATCATTGCCTTTGCGACTCCTGTTCACGCACAGGGGCCTTCGCCCGAACTGGTCGCCTCGGTCGACATTCCCTACGAGCGCTTCACGCTCGAAAACGGCCTGCGCGTTTTGGTCCATACGGACAGGAAGGCGCCGGTGGTGGCGGTCGGTGTCTGGTATCATGTCGGCTCGAAGGATGAGCCGGAGGGCAAGACAGGTTTCGCACACCTGTTCGAACATCTGATGTTCAACGGCAGCGAGAATGCCGACGGCGAATGGTTCGCGGCCCTGCAACAGGTTGGCGCGACGGACGCCAATGGGACGACGAGTTTCGATCGCACCAATTATTTCCAGACGGTGCCGACGCCCGCGCTCGAGCGCATCCTGTTCCTTGAATCCGACCGCATGGGACATCTTCTCGGCGCCGTCGACCAGGAGAAGCTCGATAACCAACGGGGTGTCGTCCAGAACGAGAAGCGGCAGGGCGACAACCAGCCGTTCGGCCGGGTCTATTACAGCGTTCTCGAAGGGCTGTTTCCGCCGGACCATCCCTATCGCCATCCGACTATCGGTTCGATGGCGGATCTGGAGGCCGCCTCGCTCGACGATGTGAAAACTTGGTTCCAGACCTGGTACGGTCCGGACAATGCGGTCCTCGTCCTCGCGGGCGATATCGATGCGGAGACGGCGCGCCCGCTCGTTCAGCGCTATTTCGGCGACATTCCGCCCGGCCCGGCGCTGCCGCCCCGCGTCGAGCGGTGGGTGCCAGAGCGCACCGAGACGATACGCGAAGAGATGCAGGACGATGTCGCGGTAACGCGCCTCGTTCGCGCCTGGGCCGGACCTGGCATCGGCGATGCCGATACCCAGGCCCTGTCGACCGCCATGGCAATTCTCGGCAGCGGTACGTCGTCCCGTCTTTACGACCGGCTGGTGCGGCAGGACCAGACGGCGGTCGGCGTATCGGGCTATCTTCAGGATTTGGAACTTACCGGCATCGCGCAGCTGGGTGCCGATGTGAAACCCGGCGTCGATCCGGCCGTCGTCGAGGCGGCGATCGAGGAGGAGCTGGCTCGCTTCAAGGCCGAAGGACCAACTGCAGATGAACTCGACCGTATCGCCATGCGCGTTGTTTCGAGCACGGTGCAGGGCCTGGAGCAAGTCGGCGGTTTCGGCGGCAAGGCGACGGCGCTGGCGCAGGGGGAATTGTACGAGGGTAACCCCGATCACTGGAAAGAGACGCTGTCCGACTATGTCGAGATGACGCCGGAGGATGTGCAGGCCGCCGCGAACCGCTGGATGGGGGCGGGCGACTATCGGTTGACCGTCAGGCCGAAAACAGCCGGTGACGCGGTGGCGACAGGTGTAGATCGTTCGCAGCTGCCGCCGGTCGGTGACTTGCCGGAACTCGAATTTCCGGATGTGGAGCGGGCCGCGCTCTCGAATGGCATCCCGGTCACATTCGCACGCCGTGCCACTGTGCCGATCGTCGAGATCGCGCTGGCGTTCGACGCTGGGTCATCGGCGGATTCGCGTGAGAAGCCCGGTACGCTCGCCCTAATGTCGGCACTTCTAGATGAGGGCGCTGGCGACTTAACCGGGCCGGAAATTAGCCGTCTGAAGGAACGCCTCGGCGCGGGTCTCGGGATCGGCAGCAACAGCGACCGGACGACCATCAGCCTGTCGGCACTCGCGACGAACCTCGACGCGTCGCTGGACCTTTATGCCAAGGTCGTCCGCCGCCCAACCTTTGCCCCTGAACAGCTGGAGCGCCTGCGCGCCGCGCAGCTGACGCGCCTCGAAAGCGAGACGAAGAACCCAGCCAGCATCGCCGCGCGCGCGCTGCCGCCGCTGATCTTCCCGGCGGATCATCCTTATGCGGTGTCGCTGACCGGCAGCGGCACGCCAGAGGGCGTCGCCGCCGTGACGCGGGACGACCTGATCACCTTACATCGTCGCTGGATCCGCCCGGACAATGCCGAACTGTTCGTCGTCGGCGACACGACGCTTTCCGACATCATCCCGAAGCTGGAGGACGAGTTCGGCGACTGGCAGCCGGAGGGCCCTGCGGGTGAGAAGACGTTCACAACCGTCACCGCCGCGCCGGACAGCGCGCGGATCGTCCTTATCGACCGCCCCGTCGCCGAGCAGAGCTACATCTATGGCGGCTATCCGGTGACGACGACGGGGCAGGACGACAACATCGCCCTCGGCCTCGCCAATGTGCCGCTGGGAGGCGTGTTCACTTCACGTCTCAACGCCAATCTTCGCGAGGACAAGGGCTGGTCCTACGGTGTGAGTTCGGGACTGTCGGGAACGGTTGAACAGCGCATCTTTACCGTGCGGGCGCCCGTCCAGTCTGACCGCACTGGCGATACTTTGGCGGAACTGAACCGCGAGATTCGTGACTTCGTCACGGGACGTGGCATCGACGATGCGGAGCGAGCCGACACTGTCGCCTTTTTGACCGGTCGCCTTCCTGGTGCCTACGAAACGTCGAGCGCGGTGCTAAGCGCGCTGATGACGAACGCGCGCTATGGGCGGCCCGATAACTATCAGACCGTCTACGCCGACCGGGTCCGCGCCCTGTCGCGCGAAAATATCGATGCCGCCGCACGGGCGGAGATCGATCCGGACCGAATCGTCTGGGTCGTCGTCGGCGATGCCGCGACGGTCAGGCCGCAGCTCGACGCGCTCAGTCTGCCGGTCGAAGTGCGTTAGTCGCCGCTCACATCAGCCAGCCGCGCGTCGCGGCGCGGCGGGTGTACCCCAGTGAGAAAATGAGGATCAATATGACCATTGCCGGGATGACCAGCTGCGCCGTTCCGGAAAGAAGATCGGTCACGAAGATACCGCCGACGAATTGGACGAGGGCAGCGATGAAGCTGATCAGGAACGCGATCCGCGCCTGTCGCTTGCGCATCAGCATCAGGATCGGGCCGAGAACGCCAGCCCAGACGGCAAGGCCGTAAGCGGCTGTCATCCAAACCGGGGTAACGGCGACCTCCTCGCCATAGGCGGCACTTAAATAAGCCGCGCAGCCGATCGCGTTCCAGATCAGGAGCAGGACCGACACGACCCAGAAACTGGTCGGCGGCTTGGTAACAAATGGCGCCATGAAAAAACCTCCCCGCTTTCACAAGCGGGGAGGCTCTTAACGTCGATCAGTTAAAAGAGCCACCGGTGGCTCC
>JBAUIQ010000231.1:0-3921 GCA_049683075.1 Pacificimonas sp. | reverse complement strand
CGACGATAACGAACTTCTGGTCGGGGTTATTACTGTCGATGATATCGTCGATATCGTCCAATTGGAGGCCGACGAGGACTTCCGCCGCCTCACGGGCGCGGAGGAGGGCGGCCTGAATGAGCGAACGCGCGATATCGTGCGACAGCGCCTGCGCTGGCTCGTCATCAACCTCGGAACGGCGGTGCTGGCTTCGATCGTCATCGGCGTGTTTGCCGGCACCATCGAGGCGATGGTCGCGCTTGCCATCTTGATGCCGATCGTGGCGTCCCTCGGTGGGAACGCGGCAACCCAGACCATGGCGGTCACCGTGCGGGCGCTCGCGACAGACGAACTGACTCAGGCGAATACGCGGCGCACCATCGTCAAGGAAATTCGCGTCGCCGTCATCAATGGCGTGGCGATCGCGGTCCTGATCGGCCTTGGGGCGTGGGCCTTCTTTAACGATCCCGGCCTTGGCGGGGTTATCGCCGTTGCCATGCTCGGCAACATCATTATCGCCGGGTTGGCGGGTGTCCTTGTGCCGGTGACGCTCGACCGGATGGACATCGACCCGGCAATCAGCTCGTCGGTCTTCGTGACGATGACGACCGATGTGATGGGCTTTTTCCTGTTTCTCGGCTTGGCGAGCCTTCTCCTCCTCTAATGCTGCACCTGACGAAAACCGCGGTCGGCTGCGCGAGTGTCGCCACGCTCGAGCGCCGAAACGAGAAGCGGAAGTCGAGTTTCCAGGGTCGCGAAGCGGTGACGATCTATACGCGTTACCGGCCGACGAGATATGAGGAGCTTATCGGCGGCTCGCTCTATTGGATCGTAAAGCACGTCCTTAGTGTCCGGCAGGAGATCCTCGGCTTCGAAAGTGCGACCTGGAAGGGGAAACCCGGCTGCCGCATCTGGCTGGGCGCGCAGGCACTGGCTGTCGAGCCGCGCCGGAAACGCGCCCATCAAGGCTGGCGCTACCTGAAGCCGGAGGACGCCCCCATCGACTTGGCGGGTGGGGCGGAGGATCTGGGCGGAATGCCCATCGCCATGGTGCGAAAGCTCTCCGCCCTCGGCCTGATATAGAGTCCTTATCGGTCGTATCTTGAGTCGGATCGATACCGATCCGGCTCGAAATACCCTAGCTGCAGGTCCAGTCGCCCGAGCCGCGTGACGAGCCCGTGCACTTCGCGCCTCCCGTCACGGTGATGTCGCCAGAGCCGGCGATGGAGAGCTCGGCGGTCTCAGTCGCTTCGACCTCGATATTGCCGGAGCCTGCGACGCTCGCCTCGACGCGGCGACAGGTAAGGCTCTTCGCGCTGATATCGCCCGAACCGGCGACGCTGAAATCGCCAGTGCGGCATGTGCCGGATGCGATAATGTCACCCGAACCGGCGAGCGATGTCTCGACGGACGTGGCCGTCATGTCATCGACGGTGAGGTCACCCGACCCGGCAAGCGCCAATTCGATATTCGCACCGGCCATGTTGTCGACGTCGAGGTCACCCGACCCGGAGAGGCGTGCGGAGGTGAGACGGGGCACCGTCACGCTGATTTTCACAGGCTCGCTGCCGGAGAACCAGCCGCGCCAGTCGCCGCGCCGTTCGCGAATGCGGAGCGTGTCGCCGTCGACATCGACCAGCAGGCGATCGAGCGCCTTTTGAGGCCCGGTCGCGACGACGCGCTGTCCCGTGCCGGTGGTCACATCGACGTCATAGCGGCCGGAAACGGCTATTCCTTCGAAATTCTCGACCATCCAGCTCTTATCTGCCGCGGTGGCGGGCAGGGCGAAGGCGATCGTACCGGCAGCGGCGAAGAAGGCAAAGATGCGTTTCATGACTGTCTCCCAACTGTATTGCGATCCTAATACAGTACATTGAACCGTTCGTAAAGAGCTATGGGTGCAGGTGCTCTGCTTCGCTTATACGGAGCACGATCGACGCGTCCCGCCGAAGGACCGTTTTTTCACGGCGATTGCGCTGCATGGTTTGGAGATTCACCTTGAGACGCTTCCTTCTAGTAAGCTCTACAGCACTAATTGCGTCCTGCGCGACGGCCGGCCCCAAAGAGGCCGACGTTCTCGCCACGGCTCCTCTCGCGGTAACATCGAGTGAGCTTGCCGAGGCCGATCCTGCCTTGTTCGTGCTCGCAGACGATGACACGACGATCTACCTTGTTGGCACGATCCACGTCCTCGACGGGAAGCAGAGCTGGTTCGATGATGGGGTGAAGGCGGCCTATGATGTCAGCGACGAGGTCGTGATCGAGGTGATACCGCCCGATCCTGCGACGACGCAGGCAGTATTGGTTGAAAAGGGACTCGATCGAACAGGCGTGCCCCTTCGCGATGACCTGTCAGATGACGGCGCGGCCCTGCTGGTGGATGTTCTCGCCGACGCAGGCCTGCCGGCGAACGCGTTCGACCAGATGGACCCCTGGTTTGCCGGCATCAATCTGGCGGGGCTGCTGTTTGGCAAAATGGGTCTCAATCCCGAAACCGGTGCAGAGGCGGTCTTGCTGCGCGCGGCCGCGGCGGATGGAAAGTCAGTCTCCGGTCTCGAGGAGTTTGAGTATCAGATCGATCTGTTCGACACATTGTCACCAGAGGCGCAGCTCGCGTTTTTGGAGACCGGTTTGAAGCAATATGCGGGCGCGGAAAATTTCGTGTCGCGCATGGTGGCAGCCTGGGCCGATGGCGACATGACTGCACTCGCCGATGTCCTCAACGAAGGCTTGGATGGCGACGAAGCTTTGCGGCAGCGGTTGTTGATCGATCGCAATGCGAATTGGGCCGAGTGGATGGAAAACCGGCTGGAGGAGCCGGGCACGGTATTCCTGGCCGTCGGTGCCGGTCATCTCGGCGGCGAGGGCAGTGTGCAGGATCAGTTGGCGACACGCGGTCTGACGGTGGTGCGCATCGACTATTAAGCGGTGAAGTTCAGATCAGTGTCGCCACATTGACCGGGTCGCCGCCCTTAACGGAGATGCGGCGGCCGACGACATTCTCGGCCATCAAGACGTTCAGATTCTCCGTTATCTGCGCTACAAAACGATGCCTACCATCGCTGCTGCGTGCGATTATCGGCGCGAGCTTGGGGCCAGATTTGCCGTAGACCACGCTGTAGGCTTCGATGATGCCCTCGCCCGACGGCGATTTGTCGAGTTCGGGTGAAGGCATTTCGTCGATCTGCCGCTGGTAAGTGGCTGGGTCGACACGCTGATTATAGCCCGGCCTCGCCGAATAGACGCCGAAACTGTGCTTCGACAGGAAGCCGCCATTGGCGAACACGAAACCGATTTCCTGCGCATTCGCACGGCAGGCCGCGAAGACTTCGGCGATGCCATGCATCGAATAGGCGTTGCCTGGCCCGCCGAAATAGCTGAGCCCGCCCGTCATCGTCAGACGCTTGGGGTCATCCTTCGGCAGGCCAATTTCGTCCGCCGCGAGTTCGACGGCGATGGGAAAGCAGCTGTAAAGATCGATGGGACCGAGGTCAGCCGGTTTGACGCCCGCCTGCTGCAGCGCATGACGCGCGCCGACTTCGATCGCCGGACAGCGCGCATAGTCGGGGCGATCGACGGGCAGCAGCTTCTCATGCGTGTCGGCACTGCCATGAAGATAGACGCGCGCTTCTTCCGCGACACCAAGTTCGTCCGCCTTGGCCGACGACATCATCAGGATTGCGGCCGCCTGATCGACAAACATATTGGAGACGAGATATTTTGTGTACGGCCAGGCAATCCAGCGGTTTTCGGCTGTCGCCGTGGTCAGTTCCTCCGCCGTCCGCTCGACCTGCACCTGCGCGTACGGGTTGGCCGCCGCGATCTCTGTAAACGGCGCCATCAGCGCGCCGATACGGGCCAGATGTTCCGTCGGCGTCCAGCCTTGCGCCGCGCCATAGGCCGTCTCGAACATCGGGTAGATGTTCACCGGCAGGGCGAGAC
>JBAUIQ010000230.1:0-8996 GCA_049683075.1 Pacificimonas sp. | reverse complement strand
CCAGCCTGATGTTTCTCGCCGTCCTCGTGGCAATACCCGCAGCGGCGACAGCCGACCCGCCGGCAGAAGTAGACAGCGCGCAGACGGTGACGGTCGTCATCTTGAATGATGGAACCGAACCGAAATCGGTGCCGACGACACTGCTATCATCTTTGCGTGATAGCGGCGAGCCCGTGCGGCTGACCCTAGACCAGCCTGTGTCGACCGTGCGGCCGGGAGAGTTCGCACGTATTCGTTATCGTTTGGAACGCTATGTTCCGGTTGCAGATTTAGATCTGCACCCAAGCCTCGGGTTTCTCGTCCAGGGCGAAATTTTGACGACTGAGACTGTGGCAGCTCCAGAAGTTGCTCGGGGCAACGGAGCGGAAGAGGTCGCCGCCGCACCCGCTTCGTCGTCAGACGAAGACGAGAATGATAGTGGCAGCTTTGCATCTTATAAAACCAATTACGCGCTTCTTGGTACCAGCCCGTTCAATGCGAAATTGCAGTTTAGTTTTAAATACGGGCTCGTCGACGAAGATATCTCCTCCGATGAAGATCTGGCGTTCCTGCGTGGCGTGAACTTCGGCTTTACACAGACGATGTTTTGGGACCTCGGACGCCGGAGTTCGCCCTTCCGTTCCATAGATTTCCAACCCGAAATTCTCTACGAGTTGCCGGAGCCGATGTCGCTTACCGACACGGTCTCGGTTGGCGGGCAGGCTGGGCTGAAACACCTGTCCAATGGACGCGACGGATTTGCGTCGCGCAGTTTCAATATCGGTTATTTGGAACCAAAATTCGTGCTTGCCGACGTCGGGCCGGGTCAATTGACCTTCGCGCCATCGGCGTGGTTCTACTTCGGCGACCTTAGTGACAATCCGGACATTGACGATTTCCGCGGGAACACGGCCGTCCGGGTTGCATATAGAGAGCCGGATGGCTTCCGCATTGAGGGACTGGCGCGCGGCTATATCGGGACGAGCGGTCGCGGCGCGAGCCAGCTCGACATCGCCTATCCGATCTCGAGCGGCATTCTCCGCGGGGTAAATCTGGACCTTCATGCGCAATTCTTCGATGGATTTGGTGAAAACCTGCTCGAATTCGATCGGCGCACGACCCGGTTCCGCATCGGCGTAAGCCTTCGTCCATGAGTAGATGGAAGCAGGTGGCGACTGTCGCCGCCGGTGCGGGGGCGCTGGCTTGGCTTTTGCGACGGGAAGATAAACGCCCGCTTCGCAAATCACGTCAACCAAGACCTCCGCGCCAATTGACGAACCTCCTTCTGGCGGGTGGAAGCCTTGCGGTGGCGAGCGCTGTGCAGGCTCGCATATTGGCTCCGATGCTCGCGCACGACGCCGGACGATATGGCGTTGTACGGCGACTGCCTGCTGACCTGCGCGGCCCGGCGGCGTTCCTTATGCTCGATTGGGCGATGTACTGGTGGCACCGGGCGACGCATCTTGTGCCGGTCCTTTGGCGCTTCCACCGCGTGCATCATGTGGATCTCGACATGGATATGTCGACGGCGCTCCGCTTTCACGCCATCGATCAGCTCGTATCCGCGCCCATGCGCGTGGCGATGATTGTGGTCATCGGACCAGACGAGAAAGCCCATGCAAGCTGGAACGCGTTTTTCGGTGCCAGCGTGCTCTTTCACCATGCGAATATCTCGATCCCACGAGCGGTTGAGGAGCGGCTGGCGCTCCTTCTGACCACACCGCGAATGCACGGCATTCATCATATGGCGGTTCGAAGCGCCACGGACAGCAACTGGTCAAGCGGCATCAGTCTTTGGGATCGACTACATGGTAGTTTCCGCCTCGATCTGCACGAAGATACGATCCGAATGGGCGTAGCGGGATATCCCGAAAGCGTGGGGATCGGCGAGAGCCTCGCGTTGCCCTTTAGATCCACCGAAGGAGACTGGCATGCGCCATCCCAAACCTGATCTCGTCGGCCAGGGGCAAGAGAGCGTTTGGAACTATCCACGCCCCGCGATTGCAGAGCCGTCCGATCGGCATCTGCGCATCGAATTTGGCGGCATCACGATCGCGGAGTCGCGACGCCCCGTGCGTGTCCTTGAAACGAGCCACCCGCCGACCTGGTACATTCCGGAAACTGACTTTGCGGACGACGTTCTTCGTCCCGCCCCCGGCCGGTCGCTTTGCGAGTGGAAGGGGCAGGCCCATTATTACGACGTGGTGGCGGGCGGCGCGCTCGCGGAACGGGCGGCCTGGGGGTATCGCAGCCCAACGCCCGCTTTTGCCGCGTTGACCGACCATGTCGCTGTCTATCCCGCGCAAATGGACGGCTGTTTCTTGGATGGTGAGCGCATCACGCCGCAGCATGCCGGTTTCTACGGCGGCTGGATTTCGTCCGATCTCGCCGGACCCTTCAAGGGCGATCCAGCTTATCCCGGAACGAACTTCTGGTGAGCTCGTTGAGAATATATGAAAGAAAAACAAAACGATATTGAAGTAAACGAAAATAGCCTCCCAAAGCGCCGCGACAGATTGAAAGCATTTGTCCGTCTAAAGGCAGAGAGAAACGGACTTCGTGCCGCCTTGGTGGCCGTCCTTCTCGGTGGTGCCGCCGTCGCGGGTGCCAATGTTCTTGAAACAGACGATCCTGGATTGACCGTCGTCGCGCTCGGCGAGGGCGAAGCGGGTGTCGACAAGATCGCGCCCCTAACTGAGCGGCAGGAAACGAAACTTCTCGATATGCGGGCTCTTTTCAAGCGTTCAGGCAACGCAAAAAACGCGGATCGCGTTCAATCCGGAGAAGCCAGCTTTTACGGCGCTGCTTTCGCGGGAAAGCCGACGGCTAGCGGCGAACGATTCGATCCTGCACGAATGACAGCGGCCCACAGAACGTTGCCTCTTGGCAGTACGGTTCGCGTTACCAACGAGGACAGCGGCAAGAGCATCGTCGTGAAGATCAACGACCGCGGACCGTTTCATGGCAACCGTGTCATCGACCTTTCCCGCGCGGCTGCGGAGCGGCTTGGATTTGTGCAGCGCGGTACCGCAGATGTCAGTATCGACCTATTAAAGACCTAGGTTTTTACCTGCCTATCTGGCCGCGGCCCGGGCCTCTTCCTGACGCGCGACTTCCGCTACACCCTCCGAGAGAAGCGATGCGACGACCTCGGGGCGCACAGGTTCGGGGCTTCGCAGATCGGTTAGCGTATGTGCGGGTTGAGCCTTCGCAAACAGAAAACCCTGAACTTGGTCGCAGCCTTCTGCCGCCAGCTGGTCGAACTGGCTTTGCGTCTCCACACCCTCGGCCGTCGTTGTCATTCCAAGGCTGCTCGCCAATTCGGTGACGGCCCGGACGATTGCGCGGCAGTCCTCCCGATCGGCCAGTTCCGCCACGAAGCACTTGTCGATCTTGATTTTGTCGAACGGGAAACTGCGCAGATAATTCAGAGACGAATAGCCAGTGCCGAAATCGTCCAGTGCGATACGGACGCCCAGATCGTGGACTTTCTTGAGTGTGGCGATATTGGCCTCGCCGTCGTGCATCAGCACGCCCTCGGTGATCTCCAATTCCAGTCGGTCTGCCGCAACACCAGTCGTGGCAAGTGCCGATATGATCGTCGAAATCAGGCTCGGCGATTGCATTTGGGCCGGGCTGAGGTTCACCGAGACGCTTATCTCGTCCGGCCAATTTGCGAGTTCCGAAATGGCCTCCCGCAGGACCCATTCGCCGAGCGAGACGATGAGGCCCGTTTCTTCCGCGATCGGAATAAACTGTTCTGGGGAAATGGCCCCACGTTCCGGATGATCCCAACGCATCAGGGCTTCATAACTCACCGTTTCGCCCGTCGCGACGCTGACCAGCGGTTGAAAGGCGAGGCTGAGCTGGCCGCGTTCCAATGCCGCGCGTAGGTCCATTTCAATTTGGCGGCGCTTTTGTGCGACGTCGTCCATCGCCGTCACATAATGCCGGTACGTCCCACGTCCTGCCGCCTTCGCGGCATAAAGAGCGAGGTCGGCAGCGCGCATCAGTTCCTCGACGTCGTCACCAACTTTGTCGGACCTTGCAATGCCGATGCTGCCGCCGGTAACAACGTGATGCTGACCTACGTCCATCGGTTCGGAAAGCGCATCGACGATACACTGCGCGCGCGCTTCCAAGGACGTTTCAGAGACGTCGTTCTGGACGAGGACGGCGAATTCGTCTCCGCCCAGTCGTGCAACCAGGTCGTTGCCATCTGCACAGCGTTGAATACGACGAGCCGCGCGCTGCAGCACACGGTCGCCGACGCTGTGTCCGAGTGTGTCGTTTACCGCCTTGAAATCATCGAGATCGAGATAGAGCACGGCGAAATCGCCTTGGATTGTAATATCGTTCGCGCGTCGCGTGATTGTTTCCGAAAACAAGAAGCGATTTGCGAGATCCGTGAGTGAATCATAATGCGCCATATAGGCGACCTTGCTCTCCGCTTGCTGCGCATCGGTGATGTCCATTGCGACGCCGCGGAAACAGCTTTGACGATGTCGTCGTGCGGGCACAGCTCGTCCGGAAAGGGACCACCAGCGCTGTTCGCCAGCGATGACCAGAGAAAGAGTAAGGTCGGAAAAGCTTCGGCCCCGCTCGATGTGGTCGCTTAAGCGGTCACGTTCGGGACCTGGCTCGAAGAGGGTGACAAACCGTCTGTCCGGCAATGTCTCCAACGGCCGACGGGCAGCCTCTGCGAAGCGCGCGGATGGTGCCACCACGAGGCCGCGGTCATTGACTTCCCAAAGCCAGTCCGATCCTTGGTCCTCAAAATCCTTCAAGAGCATGTGCACGGTGTCGCGCATCGTCTGCAGTGCCCGCGTGCGCAGCGTCATCGCAACGAAGGTACGAGAGGCTCGGGCAACACTGCGGTCCAGGATGACGAGGAAACACAGGATCAGGGCGCTGCCGACGAAACCGAAGAGGCCGCCGATACGCAGAAAGGCGACCATTCCGCCGACAGCCGTCGCAATTCCATATGCGCGTACGGCGGCGGGAATGTGACCCATATTGAGGGCGCTAGCGGCCATCATCCCACAACCCACCATTGCAAGGAGCGCCATTTCAGCCGCGCCACCGTAGCTCGACATCAAGATGATGGCCAGCGACCAGCTGCCCCCGGAATACCCGGCAGTCCAAGCCGCCAACTTAATATGCCGCTTCAGCTGAATATTTTCGCGCAGGTCACGGCGATAGGTCGCTTGGGCCCAGAGCCTAAGTCCAACCGCCGAAAGAATGAATGTGTTCGCCGCTGCGATCGCCCAATTCGGGGCATGCGGATACATGACGATGCTGATCAGTACGGCATTGATGACATTACCGAAAATCGCAAGGCGAACATTCGTGTCGTAGACTTTCAGCTTTGCCGCCGCGACGAAGCGGGCGGCTTCGCCGCGGGGCAGGCGCGATGCACCCCGGCTTGCAGCATTCGACATCCCGGCAACCCCCGCCCCGCATTCAAGGGGCGGGCATTGCCGTCATATCAATCAAAAAAGCTTCACGGATCGTGGTGAACGAGGCGTTACTCCGCCGCCTCTTGTTGTGGCTGATAACCGAGCACCGCCTTCGTCTCGAGAAACTCGCCGAACGCGTGATCGCCCCACTCGCGGCCATTACCCGACATCTTGTAGCCGCCGAACGGTGCCATGAAGTCGGGGTCGGCACCATTGATGTTGACTTGCCCGGCACGGAGCTGGCTCGCCACGTCGCGCGCTTTCTCCAAATCGGTGGACTGAACATAGGCGGCTAGGCCGTATTCCGTGTCGTTGCCCTCGTCGATGGCGGTCTGCACATCGTCGTAGCCGAGCATGGTAACGACGGGGCCAAAGATTTCCTCCCGCGCGATCGTCATGTCGTTCGATACGTTGGCGAAGACCGTCGGTTTCACATAATAGCCCTTGTCCAGGCCATCGGGGCGACCCGTACCGCCAGTGACGAGCTCCGCGCCCTCGTCGATGCCCTTTTGGATAAGGTCCTGAATTTTATCGAACTGTGTCTCGGAGACGACCGGACCCATACGCGCATCGCCGTTGGGGTCGCCGGGTTCCCAAGCCTCTGCGGTCGCCTTTGCGACCTGTTTGGCCTCCTCCATGCGAGGGGCAGGGACGAACATTCGCGTCGGCGCATTGCAGGACTGTCCCGAATTCATCATCACACCGGAGATGCCGCGTTGGACGGCATCCGCGAAACCATCGTCGTCCATCAAGATATTGGGTGACTTGCCGCCGAGTTCCTGATGCACGCGCTTCACCGTCGGGGCTGCGTCTTGCGCCACGGCGATGCCTGCGCGGGTGGAGCCGGTAAAGCTGACCATGTCGACATCCGGATGCTTGGAAATCGCGCTGCCCACGGTTGGGCCATCGCCGTTCACCATGTTGAAAACGCCCTTCGGGACGCCTGCCGCGTCGAGAATTTCGGCGAGGATATAGCCGGAGAAGGGGGCGACTTCGGATGGCTTCAAGACCATCGTACAGCCCGTCGCGATCGCGGGCGCGATTTTGCAGGCCATCTGGTTCACCGGCCAGTTCCACGGCGTAATGAAACCGCAGACGCCGATCGGTTCCTTCACGATTGCGGTGCCGCCGCGCTCCTCATGAAACTCGTAATTTTTTAGGACTTCCATGGCGGTATTGAAGTGCGCCATGCCCAGCGCGGCCTGCGCGGTCGAGGACAGCCATGCGGGCGCCCCCATTTCTTCGGTGATCGCCTTGGCAAGCTCGTCCTGCCGCTTTTGATACTCACCCATCACCGCGCCAAGAAGGCCAATACGGTCGTCGCGGCTGGTGCGGGAGAATGTCTTGAAAGCAGCTTTGGCGGCGGCGACGGCACGGTCCACATCCTCGGCGCTGCCAAATGCGATCTTTCCTGCCACATCCTCGCTCGCCGGGTTGATGACGTCGGCGATGGTGGCGTTGGCGTCGGCAGGGGCTACCCAGCTGCCGTCGATATAGAATTTCGTATAGTCGCGCATGATCGCTCTCCCTCGGGTTTCTGTTTCCACAGTAACGCACAAAGGGGCGACATTTCTCCTGACGCTAATAGGGGCGGGGCGTCACTCCGCGTCCGCAAAGAGTGCCAGCGCGCCTGCAATCGTCGCCTCGACGCCCGTCGTGATCGTCGGTTCAGGATCGGGCGCCCATTTCGGACTGTGGAGACTGGGCAGCTTCGACATGTCACCACCGACCCGCTCGACTTCGGACGCCGGGACACCGCCGACCCAGAAAAGCGTCGAACCGATAGACCTGTCCGCGCGGTGGTAGCGGGCGAAGTCCTCGCCCGCCATCATCGGTGTGCCGTCGATGACGCGATCCTCGCCAAAGCGCGCCCGCCACACATCCGTCAGCTGGGCGGTCTGCTCGGGCGTGTTGAACGTCGCAGGTGTATAGGTTTCTTCCCACGTAACATCAGGCAGTTGGTCATTGGAGAGACCGGCCGCCATCGCCTCCGCGTGCGCGATGCGCCGTATGCCGGTTAAAAGATGCCCACGAACCTCGTCGGTGTAGCTGCGCACGGTGATCTGCAGATGCGCTTCGTCCGGAATGATGTTGTAGCGTGTGCCCGCGTTGAATGCGCCCACCGTGACAACCGCCGTTTCCAGCGGATCGATCTCACGCGACACCAATGTCTGAAGTGTCTCGACGATGCGCGCACCGATGACGACCGGGTCCTTCGTGGTATGAGGGGCGGCGCCGTGCCCGCCCTCGCCAAAAATGCGAACATCGACGCTGTCGACATTTGCCATCACGTAACCGGGGCTGACCGAGATCGTGCCGGCTGCGACGTTCGCAAGGTCGTGGAAGCCGAGGACGGCGTCTGGCTTCGGAAAGCGTTCGTAAAGGCCGTCTGCCAACATCGCCGCCGCACCGAGGCCGCTTTCTTCGGCAGGTTGGCCGATCATGACGAGCGTGCCGGACCAGGTGTCACGGTTGCCCGCAAGATAGCGTGCCGTACCGACCCAGCTGGCCATGTGAATGTCGTGGCCGCAGGCATGCATCACGCCTGATTCCGTGCCACTCTCCGCGATTACAGTGCGCGTGCTGGCATAGGGAAGGCCGGTCTCTTCGGTGACGGGCAGACCGTCCATGTCCGCCCGCAACATGATCGTCGGGCCGTCGCCATTTTCGATGACGCCGACGACGCCGGTGCCGCCAACGCCCTCCGTCACATCGAAGCCTGCCGCGCGAAGCTCTAGGGCCATGCGTGCGGCGGTCTCGAATTCCTGTCCGGACACTTCGGGATTGGCGTGGAGATGTTTGTAGAGATCGAACAGATAGGGCCAGTCGGCGGCGACAGCATCGTCGATTTCGTCGGCGGCAACGGGCGCGGCGAAGGCGAGAGCGGTGGCAGCGAGGACGGCGAAGCGGCGCATGAGGTATCCCGAACGATGATGAGTGTCGAGCTGGCTAGCGCACTTCACCACAAACGTCACGGCAGCTTCGACAACATCCCCACAAGCATCTTCACCGGCTTCGAAAACAGCTTGTCGTAGAAAATCTGGTTGGCGCCCGCCTTCGTGATCTCGCCGAGCGTCGGGTAAGGCGCGATGTAGCCGGTCATCTGGCTGGGCTTCAGACCTTGGGCCATCGCAATCGCCCAAGAGTGGATCAGGTCGCCAGCCTGCGGCCCGACGATGGTGCAGCCGACGATCTTGCCCTTCGCGAGCACGATCTTGATGAAGCCATCCGTCTGACGCTCCGCTTCGGCGCGATCATTGCCCTTGAAGGGGCTTTTGAAGACGTCGACCTTCGCCAGCTTGTCGCGGGCTTCGGTCTCGATCATCCCGACCTGCGCCAACTCGGGATCGGTGAATGTCGCCCAGGGCATGGCCGAATAGTCGGCCTTCGCGGGCAGGCGGAAAACGGCGTTCCTGACGACAATTCCACCGTCATAGCCCGCGGCATGGGTGAAGAGCGGCCCTTTCCGGCAGTCGCCGACGGCGAAGATGCGTCGGTTCGACGTCCTGAGCCTTGCGTCGACTTCGATGGCATCGCCGTCCAATTTCACGCCGCCCG
>JBAUIQ010000229.1:0-2261 GCA_049683075.1 Pacificimonas sp. | reverse complement strand
GTGTCATCCTGCGCGGCGATCCCGATCGCGTCGCCGACATGGCGGCCATCGTCGCCCAGCTCGACAGCCGCGCGGCCCTGGGCGCAGACGTTCGCGTCGTTTATCTTGAACATGCGGACGCGGCGTTTCTGCTACCCGTACTGCAACAGATCGCCGGACAGACGACCAGCGTCGCCACGATTGTCGCCGAAGCCGACGATGGTGAGCCGGCAGGCGGCGCGCAAACGGTCCTGCCCTCGGGCGACGACCAGGGTGCCCGCGCTGTCATCGCCCGCTTCGAAGGCGCGAACGCTCTCATTATCTCCGCGCCGCCCGACGTGCAGCGCACGCTCGGAGAGGTCATCCGGCAGCTGGATACAAGGCGCGAGCAGGTCCTCGTCGAAGCCCTCATCGCCGAAGTCTCCGACAATGCGGCGCGCGAGCTTGGCGTGCAGTTCCTCCTGGCAGGCCTCGACGGCACTGTGCCGTTCGCAAGCACCAATTATTCGAACCAGGTTCTTAACCCGAATGCCATTGGCGCAGCGGTCGGGTCGCTAGAGCTCGAAAATCAGACAATCACCGTAGATGGAGAGGTCATCTCGACGTCGAACGGGATCGCCGGAGCCGAAGAGCTGCAGCAGGCCGCCGCTCAATCTTTACTTGGGGTCACGGGCGGCCTGTTCGGCGTTGGCGGCGTGTCCGGCAACACTGTTTTCGGGGCCATCGTCAACGCGGTGAAGTCCGACACGGCATCGAACGTGCTGTCCACGCCGTCGATCATGACGATGGACAACCAAGAGGCGCGCATTCTGGTTGGCCAGGAAATTCCGATCACGACGGGTGAGGCGCTCAGCCCCAATTTCGATAACAGCTTCCGCACCGTCGAGCGTCAGAATGTCGGCATAGCGCTAGAGGTGACACCGCAGATCAACAAGGGCGGCGCGGTCAGGCTGAAACTGCGGCAGGAAGTTTCCTCCGTCGCGGGACCGGTTACGCGGGGCAGCGCCGACCTCATTCTCAATACGCGCGAGATCGAAACGGTTATCACGGTCGATGATGGCGACATCGTCGCGCTCGGCGGACTTCTCGATGAAAATGAGCGGCGGACGATCGAGAAGATCCCGCTGCTCGGCGACATTCCGATCATCGGCGAACTTTTTACGAGCCGCAGCCGCTCGAAGACGCAAACCAACCTGATCGTTTTCATCCGCCCGCGTATCATTCGTAGCCGCGAGGACGCCGAAGCTATCGCGGCGCAGCGCTACGACTATGCCCGCGCGGGCCAACTCGCCCGCAATCCCGATATCGAACCATCGCTCGATCGCGTGCTGCGCACATATCTCGACCGCCTTCCGCCCGGCGCATTGCCAGCAGGCACCGACAGTCAAAACCTGATTTCAGGCTTCGCAGTCGACGTCGCCGGATTTTCGCGCCGTCCGGCTGCCGAAGCCTTCGCACGCGATCTTCGGCGCTTCGGCCTGGTTGAGATCGTCGAGCGCAGCGGTTTGTTCGTCGCCCGCGTCGGCCCGCTCGCCACGGAGGCCGAGGCAGACGCCGTTCGCGACCGGCTCGTCGATGCAGGCTATGACGACGCTATCCTGATCGATCTGACGCCGGAGCGATAGACAAATGGCGAGCGCCCCTGCCTCTCCCCCCGCCCTTCCTTACGCGTTCGCGCGGAAGCACGGGGTCGTCGTCCTGCCGAGTGACGAGCAGACAGCGGCAGTGGCAATGCTGGATGGCGCCGATCCACGCGCGCTGATCGAGGTCCGCCGCGCCGTGGGAAGGCCTTTGAAGCCAAGCACCCTCACAGCGAAAGCGTTCGAGGCACTTCTCGGAGAGCAATATGGCCAGGGGGCGCTCGATAGCGAGCGCGTCACTGGGGAACTCGATGGCGTCGCCGATCTCGGTGCCCTCGCAGACGACATTCCGGATGCGGGCGATCTTCTCGACACGAACGACGACGCGCCGGTAATCCGCCTGATCAACGGCATCCTTGCCGAGGCCATTCGCAAGCAGGCGAGCGACATCAATGTCGAGCCGTTCGAAAGCGCGCTGGTGGTTCGCCTTCGGGTGGACGGCGTCCTGACCGAGGCGCTGCGCCTCCCCGCCAAGGCCGCGCCGCTCCTCGTCAGCCGTATCAAGGTCATGGCCCGGCTGGATATCGCGGAGCGCCGTGTTCCGCAGGATGGCCGCATCGGGCTGACGCTCGGCGGCCGTGCACTCGATGTCCGCGTGTCCACACTCCCCGCCCGCGGCGGCGAGCGGGTGGTCATGCGCCT
>JBAUIQ010000228.1:0-2733 GCA_049683075.1 Pacificimonas sp. | reverse complement strand
AACGCTTCCTTCTTCGCGCGCGACCAACTCTTCAATCGCCGCTCGAAATCGAACGCCTGTTGGCGGTCTGGAAAGTCTTCGCAATGAAGGAATTCGAATGGCAACCGGTTGGCGACGTAGCCGTCACCATGCCCCATTTGATGCTCGCTCAGTCGGCGATCGATGTCGTTCGTATGACCGACATAGTAGTGACCGGTGCGAAGGCGGAGGATGTAAACCCAATATGTTTTCATGGGCTGCAGGACCTTCCGTGCGTCCCTCGACTTCGCTCGGGATGATGGGGTTTGGCTGGTTGCAATGGTAGAGGGTTCACCATTTCGGCCGCCTCTTCTCCAGAAACGCGCTCAAGCCTTCGCGGCCCTCGGGATCTGCGCGGCGATCTGCAATTCTTTGCGCACTGTCGCTGCGCAGCTCGTCTGAAATCTCGCGGTCCGCATAGTCTATGACGAGGCCCTTTGCGTCCCGCACCGCGCCGGGCGCGGCGGCGCGAATGAGGTCGATCCATTCGTCGATCTGGGCGTCGGCGGCGCGGGAAGACTTGGCGACCTCGTCGACGAGGCCGAGGCGGCGCGCTTCGTACGCGTCGAAGGGTTCGGCGGTGGTGAAATAGCGTCTGGCGTTGCGCGCGCCGATGGCGGCGATGACGAAAGGGCTGATCGTCGCGGGCGTCAGGCCGAGGCGCACTTCGGACAAGCGGAACGTCGCACCCTCGATGGCGACCGCGATGTCCGCGCAGGCGATGAGGCCAACGCCGCCGCCATAGACGCCGCCCTTGGCGACCGCGATGACCGGCACAGGGCAGGCGGCGATGCTGGCCAGCATGTCGGAAAGGCGCTGGCCGTCGGCGATATTTTCTTCGCGCGACCAGCCGCCAGCGGCCTTCATGTAATCGAGATCCGCACCTGCCGAGAAGCTTTTGCCCGCCCCGCTAAGGACAACGGCGCGGACCGTCTCCATCCCGGCGATGGCCGCGAAGGTGGCATGCAGCGAGGCAATCAGCTCGGCGTTGAAGGCGTTGTGCCGCTCGGGACGGTTCATAGTGAGGCGGACGACATCATGTTCGTCAATGCCGGTGTCGAGCACTGTTGAGGTAGGAAGCGTCATCCTTCGTCTGCCACCAAGAAAATCTTCTCATCCCGAGCGAAGTCGAGGGACGCGCCGAAGGTTTTGCAGCAACAACGCCCGGTCCCTCGACTTCGCTCGGGATGATGAGGATTCGAGGTCAGCATCGAAAAAATGTTTTGCATTGCCATCACATACGGAACACGCCGAACTGCGTGTCCTCCATAGGCTGCTGCAATGCCGCTTCGAGGCCGAGCGCCACCACCGCGCGGGTGTCGGCGGGGTCGATAATGCCGTCGTCCCAGAGGCGCGCGCTGGAATAATAAGGGTGGCCCTGGCGCTCGTACATGTCGCGGATGGGGGCCTTGAAGGCTTCGCGCTCGGCGTCACTCTCGAACCCGCCGCGCTTCACCTCCGCCAAGACGCTTGCGGCCTGTTCGCCGCCCATGACGCTGATCCGCGCGTTCGGCCACATCCACAGGAAGCGCGGATCATAAGCGCGGCCGCACATGCCGTAATTGCCCGCCCCATAGCTGCCGCCGATGACGACGGTCAGCTTCGGCACGGCGGCGCAGGCGACGGCGGTGACGAGCTTTGCGCCATGTTTGGCGATGCCTTCATTCTCGTAGCGCTTGCCGACCATGAAACCGGAAATATTCTGCAGGAAGAGCAGCGGTATTTTCCGCTGGCAGCAAAGCTCGATGAAATGCGCGCCCTTCAGCGCGCTTTCGGAGAACAGGATGCCGTTATTGGCGATGATGCCGACGGGCAGACCCTCGATATGGGCGAAACCTGTGACGAGCGTGTCGCCGTAGAGTGGCTTGAACTCGTCGAAGGCGCTGTCGTCGACGAGGCGCGCGATGATTTCGTGAACGTCGACCGATTGGCGCGTGTCGGTCGGGACCAGTCCATATAGTTCTTCGGCGTCATAGCGGGGAGCGACGGGCGGCTTGCGGTTCAGCGCCGCGCTCGGGGCGGGCGGGAAGGTGTCGACGATCTGGCGCACGAGGCCGAGCGCTTCGGCATCATCGGCGGCGAGATGGTCGACGACGCCCGAAAGGCGCGCATGGACGCGGCCGCCGCCGAGATCCTCGGCGGTCACTTCCTCGCCGGTCGCCGCCTTCACGAGCGGCGGGCCGCCGAGGAAGATCGTGCCCTGATCCTCGACAATGATCGACTGGTCGGACATGGCGGGGACATAGGCGCCGCCCGCCGTACAGCTGCCGAGGACGGCGGCGATTTGCGGGATGCCCGCTGCGCTCATCGTCGCCTGGTTGAAGAAGATACGGCCGAAATCGTCCTTGTCCGGGAAGACCTCGTCCTGATTGGGGAGGTTCGCGCCGCCTGAATCGACGAGGTAGATGCAGGGCAGGCCGTTCTGCCGTGCGATCTCCTGCGCGCGGAGGTGCTTCTTCACCGTAACGGGGTAGTAAGTACCGCCCTTCACCGTCGCATCGTTGCAGACGATGATGCAAAGGCGGCCCGACACTTGGCCGATGCCGGTCAGGATGCCCGCCGCCGGAATGTCGTCGTCATACATGTCGTGCGCGGCGAACAGGCTGAATTCCGTGAACGCCGTACCGGGATCGAGCAGCCGCTCGACGCGCTCGCGCGGAAGGAGTTTGCCGCGCGCGGTGTGGCGCTCTCGCGAACGCTCCGACCCGCCGAGGG
>JBAUIQ010000227.1:0-4063 GCA_049683075.1 Pacificimonas sp. | reverse complement strand
GGGCTGGTCTGGTGGGCGCTCGGCGCGCCGGTGCCGGGCCCGGCGGCGAATTATTCGTTGCATGGCGATTTGCACGAGCGGCTGGTCGAGGGGCTGGTGCGGTTTGGTTTGGAGCGGGTGGCGGACGCGCGGACGGGCGACGTGCTGCTGCTGACGGTGGGGCCGGGACAGGCGCATCTTGCGATCGAGAGTGGGCGGATGAGAGGGCGGACGCAGATCGTGCATGCGCATTTCGGCCTGCGGCAGGTGGTCGAGGGGCCATTGCCAGCGAGCTGGGCCGTGCGATCGCGCTGGCGGACAAGGGGAGACTGAGCGATGGCGACTGTCATTTTGACGGCTGTTGGTGCGGCCGTTGGTGGACCGATCGGCGCGGCGGTCGGGACGTTAGTCGGCAATCAGGTCGATGCCGCGATCTTCGCGCCGAAGGGGCGCGAGGGCCCGCGTCTCGCGGATTTGAGGGTGCAGGGATCGGACTATGGCGCGCCGCTGCCGCGTCATTACGGGCGGGTGCGGAGCGCGGGGACGGTCATCTGGTCGAATGGGCTGACCGAGACCGAAGAGACGTCGGGCGGCGGCAAGAAGAGCGGCGGCAAGACCACGACCTACAGCTATTCGGCGAGCTTCGCGGTGGCGATTGCGGGACGGCCAATTGCGGGGATCGAGCGGATATGGGCCGATGGTAAGCTCTTACGCGGTGCGGGCGGCGACATGCTCGTCGGCGGCGAGGTGCGGGTTTATCGCGGCGACGAGCGGCAGCTGCCCGACCCCTTGATTGCCGCCGTCGAAGGACCGGATGCACCGCCCTGTCGCGGGCTGGGCTATATCGTATTCGAGGACTTGCAGTTGGCGGATTTCGCCAATCGTATCCCGAACATCAGTTGCGAGATCGTCGCGGACCATGGGGTGATTTCGGCGGGCGAGATCATCTATGATTTGGCTCGAGCGGTCGATGCGGACGTCGAGGCGGATAAGCTCGTTGAGCCGATTGCGGGGTTTTCGGCGAGCCGGAACAGCGCCCTCTCGGCCTTTGCCGGTCAATTGGATGTCATGTCGCCGATGGTGGCCCGATCGTCAGGAGGCACCTTGTCGTTCGCCCCCGACCGGGGTGGCGATGTTGCCGTGGCCTACGCAGACGCCTTGTTGCCTCTGGCGACGACGGATCGACCGCGAATGCGAACGATGCGCGCTTCAGACGATGCTTCGCCATCGGTACTGACGCTCGCGGCGAACGATCCGGCCCGCGATTTCCAGCCGAGCGTGCAGCGCGCCTTCCGGTCCCGCCGGGCAGGGGGAGGGCCGACACGGCATTTCGATTTGCCGGTGACGCTCGGCGCGTCGGACGCGAAGCGCATTGCAGAGACACAGCTGTCGCGGCTGGCGGTCAAACGGTCGGAAGGTGTCAGGCGCCTGCCGCTATGGGCTGCCCGGCTGTCCCCCGGCGATGTCGTGCAGATCGTCGGCGACGGCGACTGGTCGATTGAGCGGAGTGAGATGGACGGGCTCGGGGTGACGCTGACGCTGTCGCCGCGCGCGGGACTGCCGCCAGTGACCGCAAACGCCGAGGGCGGCGCGGCTCTGATCGAGGCGGATATCCCGCAAGGGGAGACGGTGCATCACATCTTCGAACTGCCGACGATCGGCGGCGAGCCGAGGGATATGATCCGCCTGTATGTCGCGGCGGGCGGCGCGAGCGATGGTTGGCGTCGGGCGGGCGTTCACGTCAGCCGCGATGGTGGTACCTCATATCAAGGGGTCGGTACGATCGGCGTCGCCGCGAAGATGGGCGTGGTCTGGACCGCCCTGCCGCGTGCCGATTTCAACATTTGGGACGACGCGAATGAGGTGGTCGTCGACCTAATCGACAATCAGGCGCTGGCGAGCGTGACGCGTGAGGCCGTTCTCGCGGGCGCGAACCTGGCGCTGATCGGTGCGGAGGTCGTCCAATTCACGACTGCGGAAGAGGTCGGGCCGCGACGCTGGCGGCTGACCGGCCTCTTGCGAGGTCGACGCGGGACGGAGGCGGCCGTGGACGGGCATGTCGACGGCGAGACTTTCGTTCTGATCGAGAACGGTGGGGTGCTTAGTATAGATCTGCCGCTCTCCGATGTGGGTCGCTTGATCGGCATAAAAACTGTCGGACCGGCCGACAGCCTGCCCGCGGCGTCGGAAAGGACGATCGCGCCGACAGGGCTGTCATTGCGGCCGCTGGCGCCGGTTTTCGGACGCGCTACGTTCGACGAGGAGGGCGTACTTCATATCAGCTGGACTCGGCGAAGCCGCGTTGGCCACGCTTGGCTCGATGGTGTCGGAACACCGCTTAGCGAAGAACGGGAGCTTTATCGCGTGACGTTGTCGAGCGATCTGGGTGACCACGTCGTCGAAAGCGCGAAACCGGAACTGACTTTCGGTACTGCCGAGCAAGTGGCGGCGCTTGGGGCACAGCCGACATCGGTTGAAATTAGCGTGCAGCAAGTAAGCGCGGAAGTCGGTGCGGGCACCGAGACGAGGATGTCGGCGCGCCGACCCGATTGAGAAGGGGATCATGTTTATGACTGAAAAGACGACGCGATTGGCGCTGCCCTACCTACAAGTCGCTCAGGCGAAAAAGGAGGTCACGCACAACGAGGCACTGAAAAGGCTCGATCTGCTTGTGCAGTGTAAATTGGAGAGCCGCACCCTTGCCGAGCCGCCGATTGACGCTGGCGTGGGCGGACTCTGGTATGTTCCGGTTGGTGCCACAGGCGCATGGAGCGGACGAGATGGACAGGTTGCAGAATCGGTGCCCGGTTCAGGAACGTCGACATGGCGGTTCGTCGATCTCGTGATTGGAATGACGGCATATATCGTCGACGAGGACGCCCTTCTCTTTTTCGATGGCATGAGCTGGCGCGAAGACGGCCTGCCGGTGAAGGGCGTCTCCGTGAGCGGGCGAACGATGCTGACTGCCGACCCCGTCGCCGTTCAGGATGCTACAGGCGGAAGCTTGGTTGATAACGAGGCGCGTGCAGCGCTCGGTCAGCTGCTGGCGAACCTTCGCGCACTGGGACTCGTTGCGGCAGCGTAAGAAAGCTCGCGAGACTTTGTGCGTTCTTTTTGCAACAGTTCCACCGCTTTCGCGGCTTGCAGTGGAGATAAGTGAAAGCTACAGCGTTCCTCCTGTGAATTCAAAGACCACAGTCATGTTCTCACGAAAGGGGAATTCAATGCGTAACCTTGTCCTGGTAGCGGCTCTTGCCGGTACCGCCCTGGCAGGTCCGGCCGTCGCGAAAGACGGTTCCTGGTACCTCGGCCTCGAGGGTGGTGCCGTCCTCGCTGAAGATTCTGACTTCGATCTGACCGACACTCTCGACCTGACCACCGATAACGGTGTTTCGGTTGATTATGACTCCGGTTATGATACGAATGCGATCGTCGGCTATGATTTCGGCGTGTTCCGCACGGAATTCGAACTTGGCTACAAAAGCCTTGAGATCGATCAGATCGGCCTCGCCCTCCCGGCCAGCTCTACCCTTATCGGTGGCGGACTCGGCGGCGATGATGATGACGACGGTCTGGACGACACCGGTGTCGGTGGTCGTTTCAACACCGGCAGCTTCGCCGATCCGGACGGGAACGTTAATGTACTTTCCTTCATGCTGAATGGCTTGCTGGACTTCGGTGGCGAAGAGTCGCCGTGGGCAGTCTACGTGGGCGGTGGTGCTGGTATCGCTAGGGTTGATGCCGATCAGTTGCAGCTGATCGATGGTGGTTTCCGGTTCCTTGACGATAGCGACACCGGGTTCGCTTGGCAGGGCATTGCCGGCGTCCGCCATGCTGTCACCGATCATCTCGATCTTGGTTTGAAGTATCGCTATTTCAACGCCGACAGCGTGTCGTTGGTCGATGGTGAAGGTCGTGATCTGGACAGCCGCCTTCGCACGCACAGCTTGATGCTGAGCGTAATCGCGAATTTCGGCGGGGAAGAGGCGTTTGTGCCGCCTCCGCCGCCGCCTCCTCCTCCCCCGCCGCCTCCGCCGCCTCCGCCACCGCCGCCGCCTCCGGTTGCTGCGCAGCAGGAGTTCAT
>JBAUIQ010000226.1:0-3114 GCA_049683075.1 Pacificimonas sp. | reverse complement strand
TACCTATTGGATAGGTTCAGAGATGGACCCCCGCCAAAGTTTATCCTCGCGGAGGCGGGGGCTGGGATGACGATTCATGAAATGACGGTTTTGCCGACTTTTAGGGCGTCGGCGCCTCCGCATGCGTCGCCGCGCGATACGCCTCCCGCTTCGGCCCGAGATAACCGAACAGATAGGCCGCCACTTTCCGCATCTGGATTTCCTCCGCGCCCTCGGTGATCCGGTAGCGGCGGTGGTGACGGTAGATATGCTCGAACGGCTTTTCGCGTGAATAGCCGATGCCGCCATGCACCTGCATCGCGCGGTCCGCCGCCTCGCAGCAGAGGCGGTTCGCATAATAGTTGCACATCGACACCTTGTCGGAGATCGTCTTCTCGATCTCCTTATGGGCCATATTGTCCATTTCCCACGCGGTCTTACGGATCAACCAACGCAGCATTTCCGCCTGCGTCGCCAGCTCCACCAGCGGGAACTGGATCGCCTGGTTCTTCGCCAGTTCCTCGCCGAAGGGCTTGCGCTCACGCGCATATTTGACGCTTTCATCGATGCAGTAGACCGCAGCGCCCAATGACGACGCCGCCTGCCGGATGCGGTTCTGGTGCACAAAGCTTTGCGCCAGTGCCAGGCCGCCACCTTCAGGGCCAAGGAGCGCGGTTTCCGGCACCCAGACATCGTCGATGGTCAGGCGCGGATGATCCGTCGGCATGTTGAACGTCCAGACATAGTCAGTGACGGTCAGCTCTTCGGCCGGCGTGATGAAACAGCTGATCCCGCGCGCATCGCCATCCTTGCCCGAGGTGCGCGCGAAGACGGCGCAATGCGTCGCCTTGTGCATGCCCGTGATCCACATCTTGCGACCGGTAAGGACGTAACCCGGCGTGCCGTTCCGCGTTTCCGGTGTTCCACGCGTTTCCATATGCGTCGCGTCGGAGCCATGATCGGGTTCCGTCAGGCCGAAGGCGACGCGCCGCGTGCCGTCGAAGCCGCCATGGATGAATTCCTGCTTCTGCTCGTCGGTGCCAAACTGCTCGTACATCTCGACGAACGGGAAGTTGCCGACGATCGAATGCTCGTTCTGCAGGTCATTGTGAAGGCCGAGGCCCTTCGCCGCGAAATGTTCACGAATGACAGCCATCCAAAGGTTCGAACCGCCCTGCCCGCCATATTTTTCCGGCGCGGAATAGCGCCAGTAGCCCGCCTTGTCCGCGCGCCTTGTCGCCTCGCGAAGTAAATCCTCCCATTCCTCGCGCGGCAGACCCTGATTGTCCCAGTCGGTCCGCGCATGTTCGCGGCGATGGTCGAAAAATCGGATATTGTCGTCGGCCTGTTCCAGCGGCTTGATTTCCGCCTCGATGAACGCGTCGAGTTCTTCGAGATAGGCCTTGAGGTCGTCGGGAAGGGCGAAATCCATGGGTCAGCTCCTTTGCTAACAGGAACGTAGCGGCTTCGCGCCTTCCGCTCGCCTGCCTTTCACGAGAGGCTGGCGGGCATCAATTCCCCCGACGAACATCAATTCCAGGGCGTTTTCGACCCCTTCGGATAGCCCTTCTCCTTGGCGGCCATCTCGGTCTTCGTTTCGATGGGCGCATCTTCTTCGCGCTTCAGCTCTTCGCTCTTCGGCGCAGCTTTTTCCGGCTTGCTGTCGGGCGGCGTTTTCGGGGGTTTCGGCATGGCGTCTCTCCTTCTCATCTGGCGAACGGGCCGGACAAAGGGGCGTTCCGATTGACAGTCTATCGCACCCCGTAAAAAATTTCGATCGGCCGGGAACCGACCTTCGAGATCGCCGTTATTTCCTCAGATAGCAGCGACAATCCCCCCCCCGCTCGCGCTGTCTGAAAACCGGAGCCCGCTCCCGCGCCATCCCCCCCCCCAAACAGGCGCTGGAGCGGGCTTCACCCTTTTCCAGACTAATTTTCCGACGGAACCACGTCGCGCATAAGCTGGTTCGTGGGGAGAGCGGCACCGTTTGCTCTCAGCGAAAAGGAACTGTTTATGCGTAAAATTACAACCGCGGCCTTCGCGTCGTTCGTTCTTGTTCTGTCCGCCTGCAACACCATCGACGGTGCGCAGGAAGACGTCGAGTCGGTTGCCGACGAGGTTGGCGAAGAGCTCTAGGGCCAGACGCCTTTCCATTCTGAAAAAGTCCCGGTCGGTTCAGCCACCGGGCCTTTTTTTGCCGGTCACGCGTCTTCGGCCTTCACGACGGCTTGACGTTTTGCCTCGCGCTTCTGCGTCAGGCGGATGGCGATGATGGAAAGCTCGTAGAGAAGGATCATCGGCACGGCGAGCATGAACTGGCTTATGACGTCCGGCGGCGTGACGACGGCCGCAATGACGAAGGCCGTCACAATGGCATAGCGGCGAAATTTCCTCAGCTGGTCGACCGTCACGATCCCGACCCGCGCCATCAGCATCAGCGCGACGGGCACGAGAAAACACAAGCCGAAGGCAAAGATCAGGCTCATCGCGAAGCTGAGATAATCGCCGATCGCCGGGAGCGCGGTCAGGGCCACGCCGTTCGTCTCGCCTTGGAACTCCAACAGGAACGTGAAGACCGTGGGCATGGCGATGAAATAGGCCATGGCCGCGCCCGAGAAGAACAGGATCGGCGTTGCGAACAGGAAGGGCAGCATCGCGCGCTTCTCGTTGCGGTAAAGCCCCGGGGCGATGAAGCCCCAGATCTGATTCGCGATCACGGGGAACGCGAACAGGAAGGCCGCGAACAGCGACACTTTGATCTGCGTGAAAAAGGCCTCGTAGAGCTTGGTATAGATCAGGCCTTGCCGCTCCGCCTGCCCAATGGAATCATAAGCGTCGAGCAGCGGCTGGCCGAGAAAAGCGAGGAGCTGGTCGGCAAAGGCAAAGGCGATGAAGAACGCCACCATCAGCGCCGCGACGGACCACAGGAGCCGCGTCCGCAATTCTACGAGATGCGAGAGAAGCGGTGCCTTCGAGGCGTCGAGTTCGGCCTCTTCGTCCGGAGACACACTCATGACGCGTCCTTCGGCGTCGGCGACGTCATCGGCCGCATTGCCTCTTCCGGCGTGGCGGCGCCCGCTGGCGGGTTTTCGCGCGGGGGCGGCGTCGGCCGTGGGTCTTCGCGCGCCTCCATCT
>JBAUIQ010000225.1:0-1868 GCA_049683075.1 Pacificimonas sp. | reverse complement strand
CTCAGACGCCGCCGCGCGGCAGTTTCCGGATGCCGCGCCGCGCATGTTGGTCCCGGGCGATGATGACCGTTGGCACCTGCGCTTGCGAACCGAAGGCGAAGCGCATCCGAATGGGCGGACGACGCTGACATGGGATGCGGAGCGGGGCATGGTCGTCGACGCGAGATACGCGCCGCACATGGGTGTCGGGCGGCGGTTTCAGGACCTGCTTTATCCGCTGCATATCGGAAGTCTGGGCGGGTGGCCGTTGAAGCTTCTCTGGTTTGCAGCCGGACTCGGCACGCTTGCTCTTGGCTGGACGGGCCTTCGAAGGCTCAAGTGGTCGGCGGCAAAAAGGCCTGAGGCGGCGCCTCCACGGCGACGGACCGTCCGCCCCGCCAACTGAAGCCAATCGCGACCGCGCGAAGGCGCATGAGGTGGCCGTCCTCCTCGCCGTAGACCGGATCGCCGACGATGGGGGCGAGGGCGTGGGCGGCGTGGATGCGGATCTGGTGGGTTCGGCCTGTTTTCGGGCGGAATTCGACGAGGCTTTGGTCGCCGGTTTCGAGGACGCGCCAGTGGGTGGTGGCGGGTTTGCCTCTCGCGTCGACGGTCATGCGCCAGCCGGTTTCCTTCGTGCTGACCTTCAGGAGAGGGGCATCAATGGTGCCCTCGCCCTCGATGCGGCCGGCGAGGAGGGCGTGGTAGGTTTTCTCGACCTCGCCCGCCGCGAAGAGCGCGTTCAGGCGCTTCAGGGCCTTCGGGTTGCGCGCGAGGACGAGGCAGCCGGAGGTGTCGCGGTCGAGGCGGTGGGTGGGTTGTGGCAGGCGATGATAGCCGAAGCGGAGATCGGGAAGATGATCTTCGAGGCTGTGCGGTGTCCTCGGCCCGGGATGGACGGCAAGGCCGGCCGGTTTATCGATGACGAGGAGTTCGGCGTCTTCGTAGAGGATCGGAATGTCCGTGGTCGCGCTTGTGCGCTCGGGTGGCGATTCGGTTGACATGGAACGGGGCGCTCCCTAGCTGCAGAGCTTGGCTTTGCTACCTCAAAATGTAGATTTCGGAGACCGCCCATGGCGCGCGTAACCGTCGAAGATTGCGTCGACAAGATTCCCAACCGGTTCGACCTGGTGCTGTTGTCGGGCCAGCGTGCGCGGCAAATTTCATCCGGTGCGGACCTGCATGTCGAGCGCGACCGCGACAAGAACCCGGTCGTCGCCCTGCGCGAAATCGCCGAGCAGAAGGTGAAGCCGAAGCATCTCAACGAAGTGCTGGTTTCGGGCATGCAGCGCGTCCTTGCCGACGAAGAGGACGAGGCGGATGCCGACATCAACATGGCGCAGGCCGCCGAGGCGCTCCGCCTGACCGCAGCGGCGCCGCCGAAGCCGGCGCCGATCGTGCCGGATTACGAGGGCTGAGCCTTCGCTGATATCGGTGAATGAAGAGGGGCTGGTGGCGACACCGGCCCCTTTCTTTTTGGCAGATGCCGCCTAACGCTTGCGCGCTTTCGCTTTCTTCAGCTTCTTCGCCTTGTGTTTGCCACGTGGGGGTTTGCGGCGGGCGGATGACGGGCGGGCGTTGCCGGTGCCGTCGCCGTCGGCGCGCGCGAAGACGAGGCCGCCAGTGACGGGGTTGGCTTCCTGCAACCTGAGGTCGAGGCGCTGGCCGATCGAGAAGGTTTCGCCGCCGCGCTCGCCGGTTATGGTGCGGCTGGGCTCGTCATACTCGTAATAATCGTCGCCTAGGGCGCGCATGGGAAGAAGGCCGTCGCCGCCGACGCCGTCGACGGTCGCGAAGATGCCGTGACGGGTGACGCCGGTGACGCGGGCGGTGACGGTGTCGCCTTCCCGTTCGGCAAGATAGCTGGCCACATAGCGGTCGACGGTGTC
>JBAUIQ010000224.1:0-4247 GCA_049683075.1 Pacificimonas sp. | reverse complement strand
TCGTAGTCGCGGCGGATGGGCGCACGGCCCTTCTTGCCGACGAGGTAGAATTCGATCGCCTTGCGTTCGCTGATCAGCGCGCGCGCCTTGGCCTTGGCGGCCTTCACGATGTTCGAATTGAGACCGCCACACAGCCCTTTGTCGGTATTGACGACAACAAGGAGATGACGCTGGTCCGAGCCCGTTCCGGCCAGCAACTTCGGTGCGCTGTCGCCCGAGACCTTGGACGAAAGGCTCGCCATGACGGCGGCGAGACGCTCGGCATAGGGTCGCGCTTCTTCCGCACGGGCCTGCGCCCGGCGCAGCTTGGCCGCGGCGACCATCTGCTTGGCCTTGGTGATCTTCTGGGTCGATTTGACCGAGTTGATCCGACCCTTGAGTTCTTTCAGTGAAGGCACGTCGCGCGATCCTTACGCAAACTGTTTCGCAAAAGTTTTCAGCGCGTCGACCGTGCGGCCTTTCACGTCGTCTTCGAACTTGCCGGTCGTGCGGATGTCGTCCAGCACGTCCGCGTGGTTCGCGCGCATGAAGGCGAGCATCTGCTCTTCATATTCGGTGACCCGGTTGACCGCCACATCGTCGATATAACCGTTGGTGCCCGCGAAGATCGAGACGACCTGCTCTTCGAACGGCATCGGGCTGAATTGCGGCTGCTTGAGCAGCTCGGTCAGGCGTGCACCGCGATTGAGGAGCTTTTGCGTCGAGGCGTCGAGGTCCGATCCGAACTGGGCGAAGGCGGCCATTTCACGATATTGCGCAAGGTCGAGCTTCATTGAGCCGGACACCTTCTTCATGGCCTTGGTCTGAGCGGCACCGCCAACGCGGCTGACCGACAGACCGACATTGATCGCCGGGCGGATGCCCTGGAAGAACAGGTCGGTTTCCAGGAAGATCTGTCCATCCGTGATCGAGATCACATTGGTCGGAATATAGGCAGACACGTCGCCCGCCTGCGTCTCGATAATCGGCAGAGCGGTAAGCGAACCGTGGCCGTTGTCCTTGTTCATTTTCGCCGCGCGTTCGAGTAGACGGCTGTGGAGATAGAACACGTCGCCGGGATAGGCTTAGCGGCCCGGAGGACGACGCAGCAGCAGCGACATCTGGCGATAGGCGACGGCCTGCTTCGACAAATCGTCATACACGATCACGGCGTGCATGCCGTTATCGCGGAAGAACTCACCCATGGCGCAGCCAGTATACGGCGCGAGATATTGGAGCGGCGCAGGCTCCGAGGCGGTCGCGGCGACGACGATGGAATATTCCATCGCGCCGTTTTCTTCGAGGCTCTTGACGATCTGCGCCACCGTCGAACGCTTCTGGCCGATCGCGACATAGACGCAGTAGAGCTTCTTGCTCTCATCGTCGCTTTCGTTGACGCCCTTCTGATTGATGAAGGTGTCGATCGCGACGGCGGTCTTGCCGGTCTGGCGGTCTCCGATGATAAGCTCGCGCTGGCCGCGGCCGACGGGCACCAGCGCGTCAATGGCCTTGAGCCCCGACTGCACCGGTTCGGACACGGATTCGCGCGGGATGATACCGGGCGCCTTCACTTCGACGCGGCGGCGCTCGGACGTAGCGATCGGGCCCTTGCCATCGATCGGGTTACCCAGCGCATCAACCACCCGGCCAAGCAGTTCCTTGCCGACGGGTACGTCAACGATGGTTTCGGTCCGCTTGACCACGTCGCCTTCCTTGATCTCGGCGTCCGAGCCAAAGATCACGACGCCGACATTGTCCGTTTCAAGGTTGAGCGCCATGCCCTGCACGCCGTTTGCAAACTCGACCATCTCGCCCGCCTGCACGCGGTCGAGCCCGTGGATGCGGGCGATCCCGTCCCCGACGCTGAGCACGGAGCCGACTTCGCTGACCTGCGCTTCGGTGCCGAAATTGGCGATCTGGTCTTTGATGACCTTGGAAATTTCTGCGGCGCGAATATCCATCGAATTAGTCCTTTACGCCTTCATAGCCTGGGCAAGTGAGTTCAAACGGGTGCGGATCGAGGCGTCTATGCGCGTCGATCCGATAGTGACAACAAGACCACCGAGAAGATCGGGATCGACATCGTCGGACAGCATGACAGTGCGGCCCTCACGCTGCGTCAGCTTGGTCTTCAGTCGATCGAGCTGGTCGCTGGTCAACGGATGCGCGCTGGTGACGCTGGCGGTAATTTCGCCGCGCTGACCGGCTGCGATGGCCTTGAACGCCGCGATCATCTCAGGCAGCTTGGACAACCTGCGGTTGGCAGCGAGTACGCCAAGAAAATCGCGCGTCAGCTGAGTGAGCCCCACATGATCCGCCACCGCATCGACCGCTTGTCCCTGCGCAGCGCGCGACAATTGCGGACTGCTCGTGGCGCGGCGCAATTCAGGCGATTCGCCGAGCGCGACCTTGAGCGTCTCGAGATCGTTCTCGACCGCAGTGACGCTGCCGCCTTCGCTGGCCAGTTCGAACAGGGCCGAGGCGTAACGGCCTGCAAGGCTGGCCTGAATACCGGCGGGAATATCCACGCGCTCTCGCTTCCTTCTTGGGAAAAGACGGGTTTGGTTAAATCGAGCACTGCCGCCGCGCACGCATACGGCATAGCATCGGGCCTCGGCTGGCAAGGCGGCTGCGCGCCTAGCACCGCACCCGATGCGATGCAAGCGCATGAGGTGCCTCAGTCAGGCGTTTACGCTCTCGACACAAGCGGACGGCGTGGGCACTCTGCGCGGCGAGGGGCTCTAACGCTCCCGACGGGAGAGGATCGATGGAATGTGTGCCAATGGCGTCCGAATGTGGCGTTGCAATAAACGGGGTATCACTCGCGTCTTGCAGCGCCGATGAACTGCAGGCGATCAAGCAGGCGATTTACGAGCACGGCGTCGCGGTCTTTCGGGAGCAGGACTTCACGCCAGAAGATCACATCGCATTTGCTAAAAGTTGGGGCGGGATCGATTGCAATAGCTACTTCCCGCTGAATGCCGAACATCGCGAGATCGCGCTGGTGCGCAAGGAAGCCGATCAGGTTACCAATATCGGCGGGGCCTGGCACACCGATCATTCCTACGATCAGGTGCCAGCCATGGGCTCGATCCTCGTCGCGCGCGAACTGCCCCCTAGTGGCGGCGACACGATGTGGGCGCATATGGGGGCTGCTTACGACGCTCTTCCGCAAGCACTGAAGGATGCGGTCGCGGGGTTGCAGGCGTTCCACACCGCCGACCATGTCTACAAGGAGGACGGGCTGTATGCGAAGACGGATCAGGGCAGGTCCCTGCGCGGGCAGGACCTGAAGACCGGGGCGGTTCACCCGGTCGTGGTTCGCCATCCCGAAACCGGGCGCAAGATCCTTTATGTCAATCGCGCTTTTACCATCCACTTCGTAGGCCAGACCCGCGAGGAGAGCCTGCCGCTGCTGAACCGGCTGTTCGACGCGGCGCTGACGCCGACGAACCAGTGTCGGCTCGAATGGCTGCCCGGTACGGTCGCGATTTGGGACAACCGCACGACATGGCACAACGCGCTGAATGATTATAAGGGGCATGCTCGCGAGATGCACCGCATCACGTTGAGCGGACGGCCGCTTGCGGCCTAGCTCGCATCGTTCTCGCAGGGCTTGTCAACGCTCCCACAGCTGTCACCTGCGATCTGTTCATATGCGACGCGAGTGGAAGCGGCGAGGCGGCGGCTGTTTTCGTTGGGCCTGAGTGAATAGAGGCCGCGCAGGTAAGCCCGATCCAGCCGCGTCAGGCCGATCGGAGCAGCCAGCGGCCCGTCTTCGAACAGCGTCAAGATCGATAACCCTGCGAGCTTTTCATGCTCAAGCAGGCGGCGCGGAGAACCGATCAGATAGATCGTCGCGTAATCGGCCAGCTGGTTGAGGTGTACACCTTCCAGCCGCCGTACGTCGAAAATCACGACTGAGACGTCGCGTCTATAACTAAAACCGATCGACACACGAGAAGGAAAACCGGTGCTGGTCACCGGTGCCTCCGCCCCGGGAAGGCCGAACGACAAACCGCTCGAGTCACCGGGCACACCTGCGCCGGGCAAAATTTCTTGTCCGCGCCGATCGCCTACGGCGCCTCTACTCCAGCCAATAACCGTGTCACCGCGTTTGATTGCTGCACCAATTTCCCGGTCGGCTCGCACGTCGAAAAGGCGCGGCTTCCAATCGCGCATGCGTTCGATCAAGCGCTCAGGTTCGTCAACCACAAGCACCAGCGCATTAGCGGTGCAATCGGCGTCGTCGATCTCAAGCGTGGCCG
>JBAUIQ010000223.1:0-13549 GCA_049683075.1 Pacificimonas sp. | reverse complement strand
TAGGGGTGGTCGGGCAGGGGGAGCGGGGCGGTACGGGGCGCGAGGCGAAGCTAAGCCTCTAAAGCCACCCTACTCCAAATAGAAATCCACGCTGGTCACAACGCGTACCTTCTGTTCCGGCGAGCTGCTAGCCGCGCCGACCGCGCCGTCGCGTGGTTCTATGGAGAAATACCCTTGCCGCGCCGATTTGATCGCTCCCACTGTCGCGCCAGAGTCGCGGGCGAATTGTTCAGCGGCCGCGCGGGCGTCCCGGGTGGCTTCGGCAATCATGTCCGGCTTCAGGTCAGTCAATCGCGTGAAGCTGTAGACCACGCGCGTCTCTTCGATGGCGACACCCTGGTCCAAAAGCGATCCTTGCGCGGCATAGGCTCGTGCCGCACCGCCGATATCGTCCGTGTCGAGCCTGACGGCTTGGCGGATCTGTACTTGCGGCATGCCGTTCATCATCCACTGATTGACAGACAGACTGTCGGTCGTGATTTTCGCGGCGGCAAATCCTTGTGCCGTCAGGAAGGCGCGGACGTCCTCGGCCATGGCGGCGGTCGCCCCTTTCACGCCCTGAAAGCTGGTGCCCTGCGCGGTGAAACGGATCGTCCAGCTGGCAAGGTCGGCCTCGACATCGCGCTCGGCGAGGCCGCGGACAGTGACGGCGCGATCGGCGAATTTCGCGCGCTTCAGGCCGTCGCCTAAGAGGTAGCCGCCAACGATCAGGCCCGCGCTCAATAGTGCGGCGGCAATCAGGGCGACGGTCGATCTGGCCATGGAAACCTCCTGTTTCTGTCCTCATGACAGATACGTGGCTGTCCGCCTATGTACACTCAGCATGGCAAGATCCGATTTCCGCTTCAGCTATCCCCTTCGCGTTCGCTATGCCGAATGTGACATGCAGGGGGTCGTCTTCAACTCGCGCTACCTCGAATATCTCGATGTCGGCATTACCGAATATTGGCGCGCCGTCGGCATGTGGGCGGGTGGGACGCAGGACCTGGAATTCCACGTCGCGCGCAACACCGTCGACTACAGAAAGCCACTGCTGCACGACGATGAATTCGAAGTGTGCGTCCGAATGGAAGAGCTTGGTCGCACATCGATGCGCGCCGTCTGGGAGATCCATCCCGTGGGAAAGGACGACCTTCGCGCCTCCGGCGAAACGGTGAACGTCCATGTCGCGGAGGTGCGCGGCGCGGCAACGCCCCTGCCCGATGCCGTGCGGACGATGTTCGAAACCTATGAAGGCCGCCCGCTGGCCCGCGACAGGAAGGCCGCGTGAAATATCTTCACACCATGGTTCGCGTCACGGACCTCGACGCGTCGATCGCCTTCTACGAATTGCTGGGGCTGGAGGTGCAGCGACAGGCCAATGTCGAGGCGGGCCGCTTCACGCTCGTTTTCATGGCCGCGCCGGGCGACGAGGCCGCCCAGGTGGAGCTGACCTATAATTGGGATCCGGAAGAGTATGACGGTGGCCGAAATTTTGGGCATCTCGCTTATCAGGTCGACGACATCTACGCGCACTGTCAGCGCCTGATGGACGGCGGCGTCACGATCAATCGTCCGCCGCGCGACGGGCTTATGGCCTTCGTACGCTCGCCCGACGGCATTTCAGTGGAACTGCTTCAGAAGGGAGAGCGCAAGGTGCCCGTAGAACCCTGGGCATCGATGGAGAATGTCGGCGAATGGTAGGCCTTCCAGAGGCCTTTCCAAAGTCGCGGATGGAACAGAGTTTCAGATCCTCACACCCTTGAGGATTAACGTAGGGACCGGCTCGTGCTAGCGAAGCACCATGCTCGATATCGTCCAGATCCCCGTCCTTTCGGACAATTATGTCTACCTCGTTCATGATGCTGAGAGCGGTGAGACGGCCGTCATCGATCCCGCCGTCGCCGAACCTGTTCTCACCGAAGCCGAGCGGCGCGGCTGGCGCATCACTCAGATCTTCAACACTCATTGGCATCCCGATCATGTAGGTGGAAACGCGGATATCAAGGCCGCTACTGGGTGCAGGATCACTGGTCCGAAAGGCGAGGAAGCCAAGATAACGGAGATCGATCGTGCCGTTGTCGACGGGGACGAGGTGAGGATCGGCGCTCATGTCGGCCAGGTCGTGGACGTCCCGGGTCACACGGCCGGTCACAACGCCTATCACTTTGCCTTAGAGAACATCCTGTTCTGCGGCGACACGCTGTTCGCAATGGGTTGCGGACGGCTGTTCGAAGGCACGCCCGCACAAATGTATGACAGCCTCGCCAAGCTCTCCGCACTGCCAGCCGCGACCAAGGTGTATTGCGCACACGAATATACCGAGGCGAACGGTCGGTTTGCGCTGACCGCCGAACCGGAAAATGACGATATCCGAGCGCGACAAGATGAAGTGATCGCCATGCGGGCGGACGGTCTTCCTACCATTCCCTCAACCATAGGCAAAGAGTTGAAAACAAACCCCTTCTTGCGGGCACGGAACGCGGAAGAGTTTGGGGCCCGAAGAGCTGCAAAGGATTCGTTTCGGGACTGATACGGGCGCTTCGGTTCTTAACCTTCCGCAAAGACCTGGGGTCTAGTTCGGCAGGCTAAGTCAGCCCCGGAGTTTCCATATCCTACTACGCGTAGCCTTATTTCTTGTTTCTGCCGCCTTGTTTCCCGTCTCACCCGTACTCGCGGCTGAGGGGCCGGCGGCAGTCAATAACGGTTGGCTATTGCTGGCATACGGAACGCTTCTCGGCGCGCTTATGATGCCGATGGTTTATGACATGGCCTTCTATGTCGTTCTGCGCGAGCGGTTCCTGCTTTGGCATGCACTGCGGTCGGCCCTCATCATCGTTTATGCCCTGGGCATCTATAATATCGAACTCGACGGGCTTCCCGCCGTGGGGTCGGCCGGTCGAAACATGATGATCCTCTGGGGATTTGGCCTGTCCTTAGCGCTGTTTGGCCCATTTTTTCGCGCCTATCTCGAACCGGGCACCATCAGCCGGTCGATGGCCAACGCGCTGAACTGGTCCGCACTCTATATCATCGCCTTAACGACGATCCGTAGTGTTCCGGGCGTCCCCGATCCTCTCGTGAAAATCGCGCTCCTTGGATATCTGCCCTATCTCGGACTTCTCATTGCGTCGGCCTATCAAGCCCTGCAGCGCGGAAGCCGCGCCGCGCGGTTTCAGTCTGTCGGTTGGGCGCCGGAGATCGCCGTCGCGCTGATCATGCTCTTCGGCGTCGCGTTTAGTTACGACGTACCAGATATTTTCGGGACGATCCTTCTGTGCGCCGTTGCATTCGAGTTTTCGGTGACGGCACTCGGGATTTCGCAGCGCTTCCTTGAAGTTCGGCGGGAGCGCGACGCGGCAAAGGCCAACGCACAACTGTCGCAGGAGCTGGCCCATACGGACACCCTTACCAAGATAAGCAATCGCCGAGCCCTGCAAGCCGAGTTTGCCACAGCCGAAACCGACGGTCGCAGGGTGACAGCGGTCGCCCTGGTGGATCTCGATCATTTTAAGCGTATCAACGACCGGCATGGACATGATGTAGGCGACGACGTTCTTCGATCCGTGGCGAACTCGTTGGAAAGTTGCGAGGACGCGTTCGCGGCCCGGATGGGCGGCGAAGAGTTTGCGCTGCTGATATTCAGCGCGGAGCCCGAAATTACGGCCGAAGGCGCGCGGCAGCGGATCACCGCGCGGGTCGCAGCAGATGTAGAGGGGCTCTGCTTCCCGGTAACAGCAAGCCTTGGTCTTGCGCGGGTCGTTCAGAGCGAACCGATGCGCGAAGCGCTGCGCCGCGCGGATGAGTTCCTGTATATCGCGAAGCGTGAGGGGCGGAATCGGGCACGCTGGGCCAGTCTCCCGAAAGCCGCCGAGACCGGAACGGTACAGGTGGAAAGCAAAGCAGCCTAGACTACATGCGCTTCCCTCCTCTCCCCGCGCTGCCTAAGCGGGGCGAGAGGGAGAGTCCGTTCATGTTGTTTCGCATCGTCGCCACCCTATTGTCGCTGTCAATTGCCGGTCCTGTCCTTGCCCAGGATGAGGCAGAGCCAGCTGCACCGCCAGCCGCCAAGGACCAGGGCGACCGATACTCTGGCAATCCGGCGAAGACGCGGTCGGCCGTGATAGCGCCCAAGGCGATGGCTGCAACGAGCCAACCGTTGGCGACACAAATTGCACTAGACGTCATGCGGCGGGGCGGGAGCGCAGTTGACGCCGCCATCGCCGCCAATGCGGCTCTCGGCCTGATGGAGCCGACCGGCAACGGCATCGGCGGCGACCTGTTCGCCATCGTCTGGGATCCGAAGACCGAGAAGCTTCACGGTCTGAACGCCTCCGGTCGTGCGCCGATGGGTCAGACGCTTGAACAGCTGCGCGCAGCATCATCGATTGCGGGCGATCCAAACGACATCCCCGACTGGGGTTGGCGCAGCGTGACGATCCCGGGGGCGGTCTCCGGCTGGGGAATGCTGCACGAGCGTTTCGGTGCCTTGGCTATGGACGAAGTTCTCGCCCCAACGATCGATTATGCCGAGAATGGCTTCCCGCTCAGCGAATTGATCGCCTGGTACTGGGGTCGGTCCATGACCAATTTTCAGCGTCTGACCGATGAGGGCATTATTGAAGAGGGAGAGAACTGGAGGCGCTTGTTCATGCCCACGGGTGCGGCGCCTGAGGAAGGTGAACTGTTTCGCAATCCCGACCTCGCCCGAACACTGCGGACCATCGCGGATGAAGGGGCCGACAGCTTCTACGAGGGCGAACTCGGACGCGACATGGCGGCCTATCTGGAGCGCATCGGCGCGCCGCATCGCTTCGGTGATTTTGAGGGCCATGAGGCGGAATGGGTCGAGCCGGTAGGCGTCGACTATCGCGGGCACATGGTTTGGGAATTGCCACCCAATGGTCAGGGCATCGCCGCCCTGCAGATGCTGAATATTCTCGAGGGCTACGATCTTGCCTCGCTTGGGCGCGGATCGGAGGAATTTTGGCACCTGATGGTGGAGTCCAAGAAGCTCGCCTTCGCGGACCGGGCCGCTTACTATGCCGACCCCGCCTTCGTTGACGTCGACGTCGAGCGCCTGCTCTCCGAGAATTATGCGGAGGAGCGACGCCAGCTGATCGGCGCAACGGCAATGCAGAGCGTCGAGCCAGGTCTAGACACGAACGGCATCGATCGCGGCGACACCATCTATCTCGCGACGGCCGACGAGAATGGCATGATGGTCAGCCTGATCCAATCAAACTATCGCGGCATGGGTTCGGGCCTCGTGCCTGACGATGGCGAGGGCAACACACTTGGCTTCATGTTCCAGGACCGCGGTGCGCAGTTCGCCCTCGATGCCGAACATCCAAACGCTTACGCGCCCGGCAAGCGACCTTTCCACACCATCATTCCGGCGTTCGTGACGAAGGATGGCCAGCCGCTGATGGCCTTCGGTTTGATGGGGGGTGCGATGCAGCCGCAGGGTCATGCGCAGATCGTTGTCAACATGGTCGATTTCGGCATGGGCCCACAGGAGGCGGGCGACGTGGCCCGCTTCCACCATGTTCAAGACGATGAGCCGACCGCCACCGGCAAGATGACGGACGGTGGCCTCGTCGAGATCGAATCTGGCGTCCCCGTCGAGGTCGTCCGCGCCCTCGAAGCGCGCGGCCACCGGGTCGAATACACGACCGGTCCCTTCGGTGGGTATCAGGCGATATGGCGGAACCCGGACACGGGTGTCTATTGGGGCGCGAGCGAGATGCGGAAGGACGGGCAGGCCGCCGGCTACTAACCGCCCTGCCATCGCCGCCATATATCTGCTATAAAGATGCCGGGGACGTCAGAAGGAATATAGCCATGCGTATCGTCGTCACCGCCTCTGCAGTCATAGCGCTCAGCGCCTGCGCAGCGACACATACCGCACCCCAACAGGCAACGCTCGCGATCCTCGAGGCAGCGCCGATTGGACCCGACGAAAATTGCCTGAGACTTCGCGACATAGAGTCGACGGAAGGCGTGGGGAGCCGCGCGATGCTGTTCCGCTTACGGAGCGGCGAGCTTTATCGCAGTGAGTTTCCAGCAAGCTGTCCGTTCGCCGGACGGGACGATCCCTTCACTTATACGACGCCATCGGCACAGATCTGCGGCGGCGAGCTTCTGCAGTATACGGATCGTGCCTCGGGTATCGGCAATGGCAGCTGCAATCTCGGTGAGTTTACGCCGATTAACCCGGAACTAGACCCGGCTTAGCGTTTGACGCGCGTCACATGACCCATCTTACGGCCCGCACGGGGCTCGCTCTTGCCGTAAAGGTGAAGGTGAGCGCTGGGGTCGGCCAAGACGTCGAATGCGCCGCCGATATTTTCGCCGAGGAGGTTCTGCATTTCCACCGCATCGCCGGTAAGGTCCGGCGATCCGAGCGGCAGGCCGCAAATGGCGCGAATGTGATTTTCGAATTGGCTCGTGGCCGCGCCTTCGATCGTCCAGTGCCCACTATTATGAACCCGCGGCGCCATCTCGTTGAAGACCGGGCCGTCGGCCCCTGCGAAAAATTCGAGCGTCAGCAGGCCAACATAGTCGAGTTCCGCAGCCACGTTCAGCGCCAGGGCGGTGGCCTCCTCGACCTGAGATGAGACGACCTCGCCCGCAGGGACCAGAGAGCGGGCAAGGATGCCGTGTTCATGTTCGTTGCGCGGGACTGGGTAGGTCACCGTCGCGCCTCTCTCGTCTCTGGCCACAAGCAGGCTGAATTCCGCCTCAAAGTCCACGAAGCCCTCATAAACGCAAGGAACCTCGTCCATTTCGGACCAAAGCGTCGATAGATCGCTGTCCACGGCGAGCCGGACCTGCCCCTTGCCGTCATAGCCGAAGCGGTTGGTCTTCAAGATTCCCGGGAGACCGATGCGGCGCACGGCCAAATGCAGGTCCTCTTCGCTATCAACGGCAGCGAACTGTGCCGGTCGCCCGCCAAGCTCCGCGACGAACCGCTTCTCCGCGAGCCGGTCCTGCGCGATTTCGAGCGCGCGGGGATTGGGATGCAGACGGACATGTTCGGCGAGGTAGGCGAGTGCGCCCGCGCTGACATTTTCGAACTCGAACGTGGCGACCGAAACGCTGTCCGCGAAGCGTCCTAGCGCCTCAAGGTCGTCGTAATCCCCCCGCGTGGTGAGCGCCGCAACCTCGCCTGCGCACGGTGCCTCGTCAGGCGCGTAGATATGAACGCGATAACCGAGATGCGCGGCGGCGATGGCGAGCATCCGGCCGAGTTGTCCTCCGCCGATGATGCCGATCATTTCCCCTTGGCGGATCATTCGGGCGCATCGCCCACATTGTCGGTTTGGGCGGTTCGCCAATCGTCCAGCCGCGCCGCCAGCTCATCGTCGAAGGCAGCGAGCATTGCCGCCGCCAAAAGTCCGGCGTTTTTCGCCCCCGCCTTGCCGATCGCCAGCGTTCCGACGGGAACACCACCTGGCATCTGCGCAATCGACAGAAGTGAATCCTGTCCCGACAGCGCCTTCGACTGAACGGGAACACCTAGTACGGGAAGCGGCGTCAGGGCCGCCGTCATGCCTGGCAGGTGCGCCGCACCGCCGGCCCCGGCGACGATCACTTTCAGGCCTCGCGCTTTCGCCCCGCGCGCATAGTCATACATGCGATCCGGCGTGCGATGCGCCGACACGATCTTCACTTCGTGAGGAACGTCGAGGGCCGCGAGCACGTCCGCCGTATGTGTCATGGTGGACCAGTCCGACTGGCTGCCCATGATGATGCCGACTTGCGGCGTCCGCGCGGTCATGACAGGTTTGCTTCTCGTTAAGACTTTGGGAAGCGCCCCTGTCTAGGCGGCAGGTCTCTGCAAGTCTATAAAGTGACGGCCACGAACTGACGAATGAAGGGAAAGGTCGGCGATCGCGCGCACCCCTCCCTCTTCGTCAAATGAAACTGTCGGAGGCGCTCGCGGCCGTGACGCCGCAGTCCGAAGCGATATTCCTGCAGAGCTACCGGCGCGGCTGCAGGAGGCTTTTCTTTCGCTGCACGAACAGACCGAAGAGCTGCAGCGCGACTTGAGTGCCGCGCGTGCGCGGATCGAGGAGCTCGAGCGACAGGCGGAAACTGACGACCTTGTACCTGTTGCCAACCGACGTGGCTTCGACCGCGACATCGGCCGCGCGCTTGCCGAGGTCCGGCGTCATAATCTCAGCGCCGCGGTTATGTTCATCGACGTCAATCAAATGAAATCTATCAACGACACCTATGGTCACGAGGCAGGTGACGCTGCCCTGGTTCATGTGGGCGAGAGGCTGAGGGCGAGCCTACGAACCACTGACAGCGTTGCGCGCATAGGGGGCGATGAATTCGCCGTCCTGCTGACGCACGTTGTCGCGCCGGAAGCGCGAGCAAAGGCACGTCAGCTGGCGCGCGCCGTTGTGGAGGCCCCCGTTTACACTGGCGACCATATGTTCTCCATGTCCGTATCCGTCGGAGTTCAGATGCTCGATGACGAGCATGATGTCGCACAACTCCTGTCGGCGGCGGATCGCGAGATGTATGCGAAGAAACGGACCGTGGTGACCAAATAGCCGCATCGGTCAGTAAGCGTAAGGGAACCGCCACGCGTCGTTCGACAGACTGACGATGCTCCATCCGATCGCCGCGACGGCGAGAAACGTTCCGAAAGGCAGGTGTGTGGTCGACGACACGCGCGTCCGCCTCAGTATCGACATACCGGCCGATAGAAGCCCGACGAGCGACGCGGCGAGCAAGATGATCGGAAGCGCGCCGGGCCCGATCCACGCGCCGATGGCTCCGAATAGCTTCGGATCACCGCCGCCGAGGCCGACGCGCCCGCGCACTCGTTCGTACAGAAATCCGACTAGGGTCAACGAAGCCCAGCCGACAGCGGCACCCGTCAGAGCCAGGATTGGTGCACCCGAAAGACTGCCATAGGCTAGGCCCAGGACAGCAAGCACTACGGTGAGCCGATCCGGTAGCCAGAAATGGCGGGCATCGAGGATGGCAAGCACGAGAAGAAGCCAGCCTGCGGCCGCCCACATCAGCTGAGCCGGCGTTTCCGCAAGGAGGACGGTGCCCGCACCAATTGCGGCTGCACCGACCTCAATGAACGGCAGTAACGGATCGATGCGCCGATCACAGCTTCGGCACCTTCCTCTCAGCGCGAGCCAGCTGAGGATCGGAATGAGTTCCAGAGGCGCAAGCCTACGCTTACAATCGTCGCAGTGCGACCGGCCACTGACGACACCCTCGCCCTGCGGCCATCTCGTGACGATCACACCAAGAAAGCTACCCACGATCGCGCCGAGAACGGCACCGAACAACGCTACCAGTGACGGTGGGACGCCGGTCGTATCGAAGATCAAATCGCTCACGTCGCTAGCGCGGTACGAAGACGGCGGTGGGAGCGTTGTCTTCTGCCCTGCCCGCGTCGGGCTGCTCGCGAAGAAACGACCCCGTCTCCGAGCCCGATGCCAACGGAAACATCAGGATTCTGCGGTTGGCGCTGTGGCAAGTGGGAGCTGAAATATCGTCCCCCCAACCAGGCCGACTACCGGTCCTTCAGATAATAGCGGTCTGTCGCGTTCAGCCCGTCATCGAGCTCGTAAACGATCGGCTGGCCTGTCGGGATTTCCAGGCCCGTGATGTCTTCATCCGAGATGCCCGACAGATGTTTCACCAATGCACGCAGGCTGTTGCCGTGCGCGGAAATCAGGACGCGCTTACCCGCTTTCAGCTCGGGCACTATTGCAGAATTCCAATAGGGAAGCACGCGCTCAATGGTCATCTTCAAGCTTTCCGCCGTCGGCACATCGATGGCCGCGTAACGGATCTCCCCTGACAGATCGTAATCGCTCCCGGCGTCCATCGGCGGCGGCGGCGTATCGAAACTGCGGCGCCAGATATGCACTTGCTCGTCGCCGTGCTTGTCGCGCGTCTCCTGCTTGTTGAGACCGGTGAGACCGCCATAATGACGCTCGTTAAGTTGCCAGTCCTTCGTGACGGGCAGCCAGAGCCGGTCCATCTCCTCCAGCGCGAGATTGAGGGTCTTGATCGCGCGGGTCTGGAAGCTGGTGAAGCAGAGATCGAAATCGAGCCCAGCCTCCCGCATCGCAATGCCCGCGGCCTTCGCCTCCTCGATGCCCTTCTCGGTCAGGCCGACATCCCACCAGCCAGTGAAGCGATTTGCGAGGTTCCACTCGGACTGGCCATGGCGGATGAGAACGAGCTGGGGCATTGTCAGTTTCCTTCGGGGCGCAGGTCGTCGAGGATCTGCAGCGTCGCGTCGAGGCACGCCTCGGCCAGCGTCATGCAGCGCGCCGGGCTCCAGCCGTATCGCGCGTCGGGCATGACGTCCGCATCCTTGAACGGCATTTCGAGCGTCATGGCGAGACAATCGAAACGATGTGCAATTTGATTGGTGCAAATGGCGAGGTTCGCGTTTCCAGACTTGTCGACCGGATAGCCCTGTTCGACTTGGAAGTCGGGCGAGCGGGCCAGCAGCGCAGCCTTCCAGCCGTCAAGGCGCATCTGGTGGGTGTCGTTCCAACCGGAGATGCCCTCGGCACCGGCAATAAAATTATTGGCGATCGCCTCGTCGCCATGGACATCCAAACAGAAGTCGACGCCAGTCTCGTCCATCCGGTTGCGGACGTGGAGAACTTCGGGCGACCGGTCCGCGGTCGGGTCCGCCCATTCGCGATTTAAATTCGCGCCGACACCGTTGACACGAAGATTGCCACGACGCGAGCCGTCCGGATTCATGTTCGGGACGAGATAGATGGTCGCGCGCTCGCGCAGCTTTCGCGACACCGGGTCATGCGGATCGACAAGGCGGCCCAGCGCCCCCTCCATCCACCATTCGCCCATGGTTTCGCCCGGATGCTGACGCGCGATGATCCATAGGCTGAGCGGGCCAGTACCCATAGAGAGAAGGTCGATATCCTGACCGTCGCCCGTTTTGCCGAGCGTTTCTAAGCGGATCCCCGGCATGGTTGCGGTCTCAGCAACCAGATCGTGGTGTCGATCCATCGAATAGGGCGCGAAATAGGCGACCCAGAGCCCGTTGGTTTCCGGCGTGATGCGTATGGTCAGCGTGCCCGCCGCCTTGTCATAATCCGTATCCGCGCGCGTCCATTCGGCGCGATCCTCCGATACGCAGGCGCGGTAGTTGGGCCAGCCCGCCGGATAGGCGGACTTGTCGAGCCCGGTGATGCGAATGACGCAGTCCTCATTCGCAGCGCCCGTCAAACGAAAGGAAAACCACTGCGCGAAATCGGCATTGGAATCCTTCGGGATCGTCAGCTCGATGGCGTCGGGACCGTCACACCGGACGACCTCGATATTGCCACCGTCGAAACCGGAAGAGATCGCGATACTGGTCATTCTGTGTCCTCTTCGGCGACGCTGTCCGGCAGGCGGCGCAACGTTTCCCACGCGCGTTCGGTACGAAGGCTTTCGAACCAGCTGACGGGGTTAAGATATTGGTGCGTGCCGTCGATGGAAAAGGTGATGAATTCCGCGCGGCCGGAAATGTTTTCAATTGGGAGAAGGCCGAGACCCCCACGGAAGGCCTGCACACGGCTGTCCGACGACCGGTCGCGGTTGTCGCCCATCAGGAAGACGTGGCCCTCGGGCACCTCCACTTCGCGTGTGTCGTCGTTGCGGATCGTGCCAAGGTCGAGCACTTCATACTGGCGTCCGTTCGGTAACGTCTCAATAAAACGCGGATAAGCGCAAACGGCAACGCCGTCCGCTTCAACGCGCCGGAACTGCTCGAGGCCGCCGGTCGAACAAGGCATGTTCGGTGATTCGACGATCTCGGTAGGGGCGATCCGGCGTTTCTGAATGGCCTTTCCGTTCAAATAGAGAGTGCCGCCGCGCATCTGCACGGTGTCGCCGGGCAGGCCAATCACGCGTTTGATCCAGTCGGCATGGACGACGGGATCCTTCAGGACGACGATGTCACCTCGTTCGGGCAGACTGCCGAACAAGCGCCCCTCAATCTCGGGCAGGACGCGGATGAAGGGCGACAGATAGCTGTAGCCATAAGGATATTTCGTGACGATCAGCCGGTCGCCCACGAGCAGGGTTGGAACCATCGATTCCGACGGGATGTAGAATGGCTTGCCGATAAAGGACCAGATGCCGACGATGCCGAGGGCAAGGAGCGCGATATGGCGCAGCTCCTGCTTCCAGTCGGTCGGCGGCTTCGCAGCCTTTTCCGTTTTCGTACGCTTCAGGATGATGGGGACTCCGAATGACTGCCTTCGGGCAGTGCCTCGATGATGACGAACGCCTGCGCGAACGGGTCGTCGTCGGTCATGGTGAGATGAACGACCGCCCTATGCCCGGATGGCGTGATTTTTTCCAGCCGCTTCGCCGCCCCGCCAGTTAGCGCGAGCGTCGGGGCGCCGGTAGACAGATTGACGACGCCCATGTCCCGGAAAAAGACCCCCTGTCGAAAGCCAGTTCCGAGCGCCTTCGCGCAGGCCTCCTTCGCAGCAAAGCGTTTCGCGTAGGTGCCCGCGCGGGTCAGGTGGCGGCGACGCGCCTTCGCCTGCTCTTTGTCGGTGAAGATGCGGGCCTCGAACCGTTCGCCGAAGCGTTCCAATGAAGCGGCGATACGGTCGATGTTGCAGAGGTCGGAGCCGAGCCCGATGATCATGCGAGCGTCCGCGCTGCATCCATCGCCCTGCGCATCTGCGCAATGGCCTGCTCCAGGCCAACGAAGACCGCCTCTCCGATCAGATAATGGCCGATATTCAGTTCGGTCAGCGTCGGAATCGCCGCGACGGGCCCGACATTGGGCGTAGTCAGGCCATGACCCGCGTGAACCTCCAGCCCCATGGCCGCACCCTTGTCCGCGCCTTCGACGAGCGTGGCGAGCGCCGCCGCCTGCTCATCCCCCGCAAAGCGCGCATAATCGCCAGTGTGGAGCTCAACCACCGGCGCGCCCAGAGAGCGCGCGGCCTCCAGCTGCCGCTCGTCGGCTTCGACGAACAGCGACACGCGAATTTCCGCGCCTGCCAGTTCGTCGACGAAGCGTTTCAGTCGGTTATGCTGCCCTGCAGCGTCCAGACCGCCCTCGGTCGTGCGCTCCTCACGCTTTTCGGGCACGATGCAGGCGGCGTGCGGGCGATGCCTTAGCGCGATTGCCAGCATCTCGTCGGTCGCCGCCATCTCTAGGTTGAGCGGCAGGTCGATTTCCTCCGACAGGCGGACGATGTCGCCATCGGTGATATGCCGCCGATCTTCCCGCAAATGTGCCGTAATCCCGTCGGCCCCCGCCTTCGCAGCCAGCTTTGCCGCCTCGACAGGATCGGGATGTCCGCCACCACGCGCATTGCGAATGGTCGCGACATGATCGATGTTCACGCCGAGGCGGAGCGGGCCGACCGTCACGCCGCTTTCCGCGATCCGGGCTTTACGGCTTCTATGGCCGCAAGATCAGGCGGAACGTCGCTCGCCTCGTAGGTTGGGACATCTAGCTGCAGGAGGCTGTAAAGCGGGACGCCGATGTCGGCGGTCCCATTCGAGCGATCTACCAGGCAGCCGCCTGCGATTACGT
>JBAUIQ010000222.1:0-2699 GCA_049683075.1 Pacificimonas sp. | reverse complement strand
CCTTCATGGAGGTGCAGAATGGCTGCGACCACCGCTGTACCTTCTGCATCATTCCCTATGGGCGTGGAAATTCGCGCAGCATCCCTGCAGGCGTCGTTATCGAGCGCATACGGTCCCTTGTCGAAGACGGCGCGAGGGAGGTCGTCCTCACCGGCGTCGACCTCACGAGCTACGGACCCGACTTGCCCGGCCGGCCGACGCTCGGTCTCCTCGTGAAGCGCATCCTGACGCACGTCCCAACGCTCGATCGACTGCGGCTCTCCTCCCTCGACAGCATCGAGGCAGACGAGACGTTGATCGACCTGATCTGTCACGAGCCGCGCCTGCTCCCGCACCTCCACCTCAGTCTGCAGGCTGGCGACGATATGATCCTGAAGCGCATGAAGCGGCGACACGGGCGCGCCGACGCGATCCGGTTCGTCGAGCACGTGAAGGCCGCACGCCCGGAGATCGCCATCGGCGCGGACATCATTGCGGGCTTCCCGACGGAAACCGACGCCATGTTCGAAAACAGCCTCGCGCTGATCGACGACTGCGACATCGTTTTCGGCCACATATTTCCCTATTCGGCTCGCGAGGGCACGCCCGCCGCGCGAATGCCGCAGGTGCCGATGGATGTGCGCAAAGCGCGGGCGAAGGCGCTTCGCGACCGCGCGGGCGCGCGTCGGGACCGCTGGTATGACGGGCTCGTCGGAACGGATGTCGAGATGCTCGTGGAGATGAACGGCCGCGAAGGGCATAGCAATGCGTTCGCGCCTGTGCGCCTGAGCGATGAGAAGGAGAGGAATACGATCGTCACCGCCCGCATCGGTGGCCATGCCGATGGACGCCTGATAGCGAGCGCGTGATGACCGACGACGCGCCCACACCGAAGTCCGGCTGGCTGGCCCGCCTCCGATCCGGCCTCGGGCGGACATCGGGAAAGCTGAACGAAAACCTCGCTGGACTGTCACGCCGCCCGCTCGACGATGATCTCCTCGAGGAAATCGAGGACGCGCTCATCGCAAGCGACCTCGGCCCCGCCATGGCCGCGCGGATCTCCGCGAAACTGGCGGCAGAGAAATATGACAAGCAGGTCACGGATGACGATGTGAAGCAACTCGTCGCCGCCGAGGTCGAAGCGGTGATGGCAAAAGTAGCAAAGCCGCTGGACATCACGGCCTTCCCGCGCCCGCACACGATCCTCGTCGTCGGCGTCAACGGCTCGGGTAAGACGACGACCATCGCCAAGCTGGCGCACCTCTTCCAGGAGCAGGACTACCGGGTCATGCTGGCGGCGGGCGATACGTTCCGCGCCGCGGCGATCGAGCAGCTGGAAATCTGGGGCGGGCGACTCGACATCGACGTGGTAGCGGGCAAGGTCGGCGGCGATGCGGCCAGTCTTGCCTTCGATGCGCTGACACAGGCGTGGGAACGGGGCACCGACGTCCTCATCATCGACACCGCCGGGCGGCTGCAGAACAAGACCGGCTTGATGGACGAATTGAAGAAGATCGAGCGCGTCCTGAAGCGCCGGATGGAGTCGGCACCGCATGATGTCGTCCTCGTCCTCGATGCCACAACCGGTCAGAATGCGCTGTCACAGATAGACACGTTCAAGGAGGTGGCGGGGGTTACCGGGCTCGTGATGACGAAGCTCGACGGCACGGCGCGTGGCGGCGTCCTCGTCGCGGCGTCCGAGCGGGCTGGGCTTGTCGTCCATGCGGTCGGCGTGGGCGAACAGCTCGGCGATCTTCGCCCCTTCGATCCCAGAAATTTCGCCCGCGCGCTTGCCGGGCTGCCGCAGGAACCGCAAGATGACTGATATGTCGAACGATATGGGCGGACGCGAACTCGCGCCGGGCCTTCGTTTCGCGCTCGACTTCGGGCCGCTCCTTATCTTCTTCGCGGTTAACAGCTTCGCACCGGGGGACGACGTCAACCAGGCGGTCTGGGCCACTGGCGCCTTCATGATCGCGCTGGCGCTCGCCATGGCATACACAATCTACAAGGTGCGCAAGGTGACGCCGATGCAGATTGTGACGGCCGTCATCGTCGGCGTCTTCGGCGGCCTCACCATCTACCTCCGCGATGAAACCTTCATTCAGGTGAAGCCGACGGCCGTCTATCTCCTGTTCGCGGGCGTCCTCTTCACGGGTCTTTTTACCGGCAGGCCGCTCCTGAAACTGGTGCTCGAAAGCGGTTTCCCGGACATGACCGACGCGGGCTGGCGCGTGATGACCCGCAACTGGGCGCTCTTTTTCCTCGCTCTCGCCATCCTCAACGAGATCGTCCGGGCGCAATTCACCTTCGATCAGTGGGTTCAGTTCAAGGTCTGGGGCATCACCATCATCTCGATCGTCTTTGCTCTCACACAAGCGCCTCTTATGATGAAGCATTCGAGCGAGAAGGAGCGCGACTGAGCGCGCTCTCACATTCACCCGCTGATTAGAAATTCAGTGGGATGGCGCCTTCATTCGCATCGTCCAACATCGTCAGAGCGTGGCGTGCGAAGGTATCAAGATCCGTTGTCACCGCGGCAACGTTCGGGGCGACAACTGGGTTTTCGCAATGATATGTCGGATAGGACGGTTTCTGATAGAAATAGCCATCCGCCGTTACCGTCTTCGCTTTCGTATCGGTGTTGTACGTCAACAGCATCGCTCGGTTGCGCTTCGGGTTGGCCATGATGTCGGCATGGCTCGTACGCGGGTGAATGC
>JBAUIQ010000221.1:0-3984 GCA_049683075.1 Pacificimonas sp. | reverse complement strand
GACGAGGTTCTTTCGGAAATTCAGCATCGCGTGAAGAACCACCTGTCGATGGTCGTCGGCATGATCCGAATGCAGGCCCGACAGATCGATTCGGCGCAGACCAGTTTCGAAAGTCTGGCCCGCCGGGTCGAGGCGCTGCAGCTTCTCTACAACGAGATGAGTCAGGCAGGGGTTACCAGCGCGACGTCGGACGACATTCCTCTGGGCGCGTATCTGACGCGAATCGCATCGGCCATCGGCCATATCGACCGGCGTCAGGGTATCCGGATCAACGTCGATGCTGACGAGGTGTCCGTGCCGGTGGAAACCGGCGCGCGGATCGGGCTGATATTTTCGGAGATGCTGACCAATTCGCTGCAGCACGCTTTCGAAGAACGCGACCACGGCCTCGTGGAGGCGCGATCGAAGGCACTTTCTGGCGGCTATCTTCGCATCAGTATCATGGACGACGGCAACGGTATGCCTGACGACTGCAAATGGCCGGACGAGGGTAATCTTGGCGCGCGCATCGTGCGAACATTGGTTCAGGGTCTCAAGGGCAAGCTGTCGGTCGAGCGTGCGGTTCGCGGAACCATCTTCAACCTGGACGTTCCCCTAAACGAGCAGGCTACGATCATCGAGGAAGAGCGCGAACCGGCCTAGCCGTTTACGCGTAAGTCAAGTTATTGGCGCAGCATGTCGCGCCCGACGATCATCCGCATGATCTGGTTCGTGCCCTCCAGGATCGAGTGGACGCGAAGGTCGCGCCAAAAGCGTTCGATCGGATAATCTTCCAGATAGCCATAGCCGCCGAACAGCTGCAGCGCGTCGTTGACGACCTTCGACCCTGTGTCAGTGGATAGGCGCTTCGCCATTGCCGCGAAGCGCGTTTTGTCGGGCGCGTTCGCGGTCACTTTCGCCGCCGCCGTATAGAGCAGCATGCGTGACGCCTGCAGCTCGGTTTCCATATCGGCCAGCATGAACTGCGTGTTCTGGAAGTCGGCGATTGCCTGGCCGAACTGGTGTCGCTCCTTGGTGTAAGTCACGGCTTCGTCGATGCAGCGTTGTGCGCCGCCCAGCGAACAGGCACCGATGTTGAGACGTCCCCCATCGAGACCCATCATGGCAATGCGGAAGCCTTCGCCCTCACCGCCGACAAGGTTCTCTGCGGGAACCCGGGCGTCTTCGAAAATGACCTGACGCGTCGGCTGCGAGTGCCAGCCGAGCTTCTTTTCGTTGGCACCGAAACTGACGCCCGGCATATCCTTCTCGACGACGATGCAGCTAATGCCCTTCGGACCGTCTTCGCCCGTGCGGGCCATCGTCACATAAATTTCATTCTCGCCCGCGCCGGAGATAAACTGCTTCGCGCCATTTAGGACATAATCGTCACCGTCCCGAACGGCCGTCGTCTTCAGCGCTGACGCGTCCGAGCCCGATCCTGGCTCGGTCAGGCAATAAGAGCCGATACGATCGCAGCCGATCAGGTCGGGCAGATATTTCGCCTTCACCGTCTCGCCGCCGAAGCGGTCGATCATCCATGTCGCCATATTGTGGATCGAAATAAACGCACTGGTGGAAGGGCAGCCATAGGCCATCGCCTCCATGATCAGTGCCGCCTCCAAACGCCCAAGGCCGATGCCGCCGGACTCTTCGCTGACATAGATGGCGCCAAAGCCGAGCTCGGCTGCGGACTTCACGACGTCGCGAGGGAAGATGTGCTCCCGATCCCACCGACCGGCGTGCGGCGTGATCTGGTCTTCGGTGAATTTCTGCGCGGTATCCTGAATGGCGCGCTGCTCGTCTGTAAGGTCGAATTGGGTCATGGCCGCCGCCATAACGCGCGCGCCGCGTTTTGCCCACGCGGCCAATTGTCGATTACCGATCATTAACCAAAGGGCGCGTAGCGGACATGGTTGTGGCAGCTCCGCGCGCCTTGTCCTCCGCCACCTTGATGGCGATCTTCGCGTGCGTCGCCGCAGGCGTTGCCGCGCTTGTAGGTTCGACGCTGGTCGCCGCGATCTTCGCTTTCGTGGCCAGTGGGGTCCTCATCGCCGCGCCGCTTGTTGTGCGCTTCAGCACCGTCGAGAGACCCGGTGCGTCAGCCGAAACGCCGACATGGACGCCCATTCTCTCGCCGCAATCCGGCGCTCTCATCGGCCTTCTCGGCAGCCAAACTTTCGGTGGATGGGTCCCGTCGACACCAGCCTTGTCGTCGACGCCCACGCTGTTCGTCAGCGTGGGATTCTCGACATCGGCTCTTTCGCGAACGTCGGCTCAGACGATTGTCGATCAATTCGAAGGTACCCCGGCGCAGCTCAGGCTCACCGTTCGCCCTTGGGCGCTGCTACCATTAACCCGAGCCAGTCGGACAGTCGCCGAGCTTCGGCATCATGGCGTGCGTATCGATGTCAGAGATGGATTTTCAACGCGCTGGTTCGCCAAGTCATTCGCCCGTCATACGGACGGAACGATTGCCCATCGCCGCGCGCGGGCGGGCGCCGCGGGATTCTCGATCGTAACCGGCGTCGCCGACAGGGATCAGGAAGCGCAGATCCTTTCCGCGAACCCCGACGCCGTCGCCGGTCCGCTCTATGGTGATGCGCTCAGGGTTGACGAGCTGTCCGCTTACCTGCCGCTCGTGGCCACGACGCTGCCATCCGAGCCGCCGAGGGTCAATCTGACGACGACCCGATCGCCGCGGATGCAGGCGCTGTTGAAGGCCTTGGATACCGATACGATCGCCCTACACTATCAGCCGAAAATGCACTGTCGCACCAATCAGATCGACGGCATCGAGGGCTTAATCCGCTGGGATGACGATCTTGGTGAGCCTATACCGCCAGACGTTTTCGTTCCCGAAGCTGAGAAAAGCGGCGTAATTCGTGCACTGACGTCCTGGACGCTCGAAAGAGCCTTCGCGGATCGTCAGCAGCTTCTTGAACAGGGCCACCAGCTTGATGTCAGCGTCAATCTTTCGGCTGGACTGGTCAGTGACGAGGCATTCATCGACGAACTCGTCGCCTGCGCATCGGCGCGCGCCGAAGGCATCGGCCTCGAAATCACCGAGACGGCGATCATGCGAGAACCTGAACGCGCGCTGCGACAATTGACCAAGCTCAGCGACGCGGGCTTCGCGCTCTCGATCGACGATTACGGTTCCGGCATGTCGTCGCTTGCTTATTTGAAGCGGGTGCCGGCGCGGGAATTGAAGATCGATCGGTTTTTCACCGCCGATCTCACGAGCAGTCATAACGATCCCATGCTGCTACGCTCCTCCATCGAGCTTGCGCACGGCCTCGGTATGGAAGTGACGGCGGAGGGTATCGAAACCGAGGGCGCACTCGCCCTTCTTCGCGTTATGGGATGCGACCGGGTTCAAGGTTATTTGACCGGCCGGGCGATGACGTTGCCACGCTTCCTCGACTTCTTCGCAAAGCACGAGCATCTGAACGCCTTGTCGCCTGGCGAATCGGGCTTCCGCCGCAGCGCGAGCTTCTGGCAATAAAAGCGCGGCTCCGGCCGCATTTCTAATATGAATTACGATTAGACGTTAGCGTTAGGCGCTAGCGATGAGCCTATTTTCGCGCGCTCGGTTCTCATTTTTCGGACATCCCTTTAACAGCGCCCGAAGCAATGATCGCCAAAGTAACGTCCTGATTTTTCGGAAACTCCGGCACGATGCGGACCTCACCGCGTTCGATGAGCGGAAAAATTAACTATTCAGATTGGCCGGAGTTCCAGCGTCTTACGGCGCGATCTTTGGAACATCTCTTGTCTCTCTCCCGTTGAGTGGTTAAGAAACCGTTAAACAAGTTTAAGAGTGGGGTAACTATTATGCGTAAGATCCTGATCGCAGCAGCCGTTGCAATGACAACCGCAGGTGCGACCGGAGCGATGGCTTTCGGCGACATGGTTCCGACGCAGGGATTCGGCGACATGGTTCCGACCCAGGGCTTCGGCGACATGGTTTCGACCCAGGGTTAAGGTCGAGAAATTGGGTGT
>JBAUIQ010000220.1:0-1819 GCA_049683075.1 Pacificimonas sp. | reverse complement strand
GAATAGTGGTGGTGTGCCCTGGGGCACCAGGCGCGCCATTTGTGCCGCCATCATCTTGGCGAGGTGAACCCGCCCACCATGTTTGAAGCCGAGGACGACCGGGACCGCCGGGCCATCATAGGCCAAGGCGGCACGTGCGCTTGTATAGGGGCGCTTCACGCGTTGGCACTCGCCGCATTGCGTGTCCGGCCCGGTGTCGCGACCGAAGGGAAGCCCGCAGGTCTCGCACATCGGCGCCGTGATGAAGGTCAGGTCTTGCCAGCAATCGCCGCAAAAGCGGTCCGGCGTCGGCGTAACCTCGCGGCAACCGGGGCATCGCGGCGGTAGCACGAGATCGAGGGCGTTCGCACCGGCACGCTGCACAGCATCACGCGTTCGGCTGAACAAGGTGGCAGCATTCATCGTGCCAAGGCCTTATTGCCAATTTCCGTTTCCCGCCCACAAGGATATGCCCGAAATGAGTGACAGCCCGTCTGGCGAGCCAATCGCGGAGCCTTTTGACCGGCGCGCTCGCCGCCGCGCGCGGGATCGCGCGGCGAAGAGCTATGCCGACGCCGACTTCTTACGTGCCGCCATGCTCGACGACCTTATCGTGCGTGCGACCGGGCTCGAGCGCCGTTGGCATCGCGTCCTCGATCTTGGCGCTTTTGACGGCGCGAGCGCAGGTTCGCTACCAGGTGCCGAAATTGTCCGCGTCGACGCTGGCTTTACCTTTGCGCGGGACCAGTCCGGTTTCGGCGTTCAAGCCGATGAAGACCGCGTTCCGTTTCTGGATAGCAGTTTCGACCTGATCCTGTCGGCGGGCGCGCTCGACGGCGTCAACGATCTGCCCGGTGCCCTCGTGCAATGTCGTCGTCTGCTGACGCCGGGCGGCGTTTTTCTCGCAAGCTTCGTCGGGGGCGCGTCGTTCGCGGCTTTGCGTCAGGCGCTGATCGAAGCAGAGATCGAGGCGAGCGGCGGCGCGAACGCACGGCTGCATCCCATGGTCGACGCGCAAGAAGCGCCAGGGCTATTGCAGCGCGCGGGCTTCAGTGACCCGGTCGTCGAAATCGACCGACGCTCGGTCACATATGGCGAGGTGCCCCGCATGATTTCCGATCTGCGGGCCATGGGGGCAGGTAATATTCTGACGGCCCGCGCGCGCCAACCGATGACGAAGAAGATGGCGGGCGTGTTATTTGGGGCGCTTGAAACACTTCGTGGTTCCGACGGCCGTATCTCGGTGGACTTCGAAATTTTGACACTGACCGGCCGCGTCCCGTCAAACCAGCGCGTCGAGGACGCCGAGTAAGGGCCGGTCCGCGGGCGGCATGTCGAGGGCGAACATGCGCGGCACCTTCTCCCAGCGCAGCGCCTGTCCCTCCGCCCCCTGCGGAGTGCCCGTCCATTTTCGGCAAAGGAAGACCAGCATGACGAGGTGAAAGTCGTCATAACCATGGCTGGTGAAGGCAGCGGGCGCGAGGCAACTTTCATGCGTGTCGATCCCGAGCTCCTCGCGCAATTCGCGGATCAAAGCCGCTTCGGGGGTTTCGCCAGCTTCGATCTTGCCCCCGGGAAATTCCCAAGTCCCCGCGAGATGCTTGCCGTCGGGCCGCTGCGACAGGAGAATTCGCCCGTCACGATCAACGAGCGCGGCGGCGGCCACATGGACGGTCTTCATGGTTTCCAAGCCCTTCAAGTTGGTACGGCAGCTTTTGTTAACCCGGCTCGACTATGCCGACCATCGTGAAGAGAACGGGGGCGCAACAAAGGATTATGATGTTACGACTGAAGCGCCTTTTCCAGGACGACCGCGGTGCCACGGCCATCGAATATGGCC
>JBAUIQ010000219.1:0-2580 GCA_049683075.1 Pacificimonas sp. | reverse complement strand
GCAGATCGGCGACACGCTCTTCGCCGACATGAGCAACGACTATATCTGCAAGGGATCCGAAGGCAGCGCCGCGCTCGACGAGCTGGCAGCACGCCTCGCCCCCGATACTGAGATCGACCTCGCCGTCGCGGACATCGGCATGCAGAACGCCATCACGCTGCCGGGTGGGCGCATCGTCATTTTTCGCGGCCTGATCGCCGAAAGCTCCGGCCCCGACGAGCTGGCGGGGATATTGGGCCACGAAATCGCACATTACCGCGAGCGGCACGTCATGGAGGCGATGATCCGCCAGATGACGCTTGGCCTCGTCATGGCAAGCGTCGGCGGCACGACGGGCGCAGGGATCAATGACGTCGCCGCCCTCAACTTTAGCCGCGATGCCGAGCGTGAAGCCGACGCCGAAGCCATCGCGATGCTGACGGCCGCCAATATCTCGCCAGCGCCCACTGCCGAGTTTTTCCGGCGAATGCTCGCGTTGGAGGAAAAGGCGACGGGCGGCCTCTCCATTCCGGGCCTTGCCCAAACGTCGGATTTCCTGTCCACCCATCCGGCTAGTGCGGGTCGGGCCGACCGCTTCGAGGCGGCCGCCGAGGGGCGTGGCGACTGGCAACCGGCGCTGGACGACACCGCCTGGGCGGATGTCCGCAACATCTGCGGCGGCGCGAAGGAGGAGACGGGCGAATGACCGACATGAACGGACGCGTGGCGCTGATGACCGGCGGGGCGGGCGAAATCGGCGTGGCGACGGCGAAAGTGCTCGCCGAGCGAGGCGCGCGTATCGTGGCCGTTGACCTGGCGGGCGCCGACTGGGCGCCGCTCTCGGGACAGGTGTCGGACGCCATCAAGGTCGAAGGCGATGTCACGAAACAAGCCGACTGGGAACGGATCGTCGAGACCTGCGAAACTCAGGCGGGTGCCCCGAACATGTTTTTCAATAATGCCGGGATCGAGGGCGATGTCGCCCCGCTTCACGAAACGTCGCTTGCCGATTTCGAGCGGGTCATGGCGGTTAACGTCACTGGCGTCTTTCTCGGCCTTCGCCATGTCATCCCCGCGATGCTGGGAAACGGTGGCGGCAGCATCGTCAACACGTCGAGCGTCGCCGGCCTTACGGGCTCTCCGGGGATCTCTCCCTATTCTGCGTCCAAGCATGCCGTCATCGGCCTTACCCGCACCGCTGCTGCGGAATATGGCGGTCAGGGCATCCGCGTGACGTCCATCCATCCCGGCCCGATCGAGAGCCGCATGATGTCGTCGCTCGAATCCGGTCTCGGCAACGCCGCCGAGGTCAAGGAAGGCATGACGAGCCGCGTTCCGATGGGCCGCTACGGCAAGGTCGAGGAGGTCGCCCAACTGGCTGCCTTCCTCCTCTCCGACGCAGCCAGCTATTGCCATGGCGGCCAGTACACGACCGACGGCGGCCTGTCGGAGCGATAACGGGCCAGTATCGGTTTCGCTTGCCAAGTAGGATTTCGTTTGAGACGGATTGCCCAGAACGGGGAGCTTCGTCATGTCATTGCTAAGGACAGCCTCAACATCTGCCGGTTCGCGCGAACAGATTGACGCCGAAACAGAGGCGTTTGTGTCAAATGAGTGTCAAATCCGTGTGACCTTCGCCGCGGATCAGTCGGCATGACCGACCCCGACCTGCGCTTCACGACTCGTGACGGCCGCCGCCTCGCCTACCGGTTCCGGCCCGCCCATCCGATGCCCCGGACGGCACCGACAATGGTGTTCCTGCCCGGCTACATGTCCGACATGACCGGCGGCAAGGCGACGGCGCTCGACACCTGGGCGGCGGCGACCGGTCACGCCATGCTGCGCTTCGATTATGGCGGCTGCGGTGAATCGGACGGCGAGTTCGCCGAACAGACACTCGAGGACTGGCGCGACGACGTCCTCTATCTGATGCGGATGATCCTCGAAGGGCCGGTCATCCTCGTCGGCTCGTCCATGGGCGGCTGGCTCATGTTACTGATTGCGCTCGCCCGGCCTGAGCGCGTGAAGGGCATCATCGGCATCGCTGCCGCGCCGGATTTCACCGGCTGGGGGTTTTCGGATGCCGAGCGGCGAACATTGGCAACTGGCGGCATGCTGTCGGAGCCCGGTTTTGACCCTGATCAGCCCTATATCACGACGGCCAAGTTCTGGCGTTCCGGCGAGGCCAACCGTCTCCTCGGCGGCGCGATCGATATCGACTGTCCCGTCAGATTGCTTCACGGACAGGCCGATACCGACGTCCCTTTCGACATCTCGCTGCAGATCGCGGACCAAGTGACGACCAAGGACGTCGTCGTAACGCTCGTGAAGGACGGCGATCATCGCCTGTCCCGCGACGAGGATATCGAGCGGCTTATCGAAACCGTCGCCGCGCTCGTCGTGTCCGCGAGCGAAGACTAATGCCATGCTGCTCCTGATCGCACCGCTTCTTCTCGCCCAGGCTGGCGTTCAGGGTCCGGCCCTTCCCGGTCTAACGCCACCCGTGACCCCTGAGGTCACCGCCGCCGAGGCCTATCGCGACTGCCTACGCCTCTCGAGCGAGGATCCCGTCCGCGCCGATCGTCTTGCCCGGCTTTGGAT